>JACCSC010000089.1 GCA_013813215.1 Geodermatophilaceae bacterium
GCCAGCCCGGGATGCCGCGCACCCGCCCGTCGAGCCGGGACCGGTGCAACGCCTCGTCGCTGCAGTGGCAGACCACCACCGACAGCCGCCCACCGTGGCCGGTGACCTGCCGCTCCCACTCCTGCGCTGTCGTGTCGTCGAGCAGGCAGTCCAGGATCGCGGACTGGCCGAGCAGGAGCTGGCGGGTCATGAGCGTGCCCAACAGGTTGCGGTAGAGCCCGGTCATCGTCGCCCTCGGGACACCGGTCAACACACCCCACGGGGCGAGGGCACCGAGCAGCCAGTCCCCTGCGAAACACGGTGTGTCAGTCGCGGTGGCGAGCCGGTCGGCCAGTGTGGACTTCCCCGTCCCGGGCAGCCCGGTGAACACCACAACGGACCGGTCGGCCGGCTCCGCGCCCAGCCGCGCCGCCTGACCCCCGGTGAGCCGCAGTCTGGCCTTGGTGGCGCCGGGGACTTCGGGTTCGGCCGGTGCGTCGGTCAACCGCCACCAGCGCTCCCGCCCCGGACTGGGCACTTCGGCCACGAGGCCGTGTCGCGCCAGCTGCCGCAGGTGGTAGCTGGTGGCGCCGGTCGAGACGGCCAGCTCGGTCGCCAGCGAGGTGGCCGTGCCCTGCGGACGCGCGTGCAGCGCGGCGACGAGCTGACTGCGAAGTGGGTGGGCCAACCCCTTCGCCCGAGCCGTGTCCACGGTGCCGAAGCTAGCAGAGAAACTTTGCAAAGTTTCCTTTGGCAGCCGGCGCGCCAGCCTCCTGTCAGGATGCGGGCATGGACATCGCGGCTGAGTACGTGCGGCTCGGGCTGCGCTTCGACCGGATCGAGGAAGGCTTCGTCGACGCCTACACCGGCGATCCCGCGGTGCGGGCGGCGGTGCTCGACGAGTCGTCACCGGAGCCGGCCGAGCTGGCGCGCCGGGCCCGCGAGCTGCTGGCCGAGTTGCCGTCGGCCGGGTTGGCCCCCGATCGGGCGGCCTACCTGCAGGCCCAGCTCACCGGACTGGAGTGCAGCGCCCGGAAGTTCGCTGGGCAGGACGTCGGCTTCGTCGAGGAGGTAGCGGCGTACTTCCAGGTCGACATCACAGCGGGAGCCGAGTCCGACTACGTCGCCGCGCACGACGCGCTGGATGCGCTGTTGCCCGGCCCGGGTGCCCTGGCCGAGCGCTACGCGGTCCACCGGCGCCTGGACGAGTGCCCCCCCGACCGGCTGGAGACCGTCGTCCACGAGCTGTCCGGGGCGTTGCGCGAGCGGGTCCGGCAGGACTACGGCCTGCCCGAGGTGGAGACGGTGCAGTACGACGTCGTGACCGACAAGCCATGGTCGGGCTTCAACTACTACCTCGGCGACTACCGCTCGCAGGTCGCCATCAACGCCGACCTGCCGCACCGGCTGTCCCAGCTACCGCACCTGGTCGCGCACGAGTCCTACCCCGGTCACCACACCGAGCACTGCCGCAAGGAACGCGGCCTGGTCGAGCGGGACCATCAGGTCGAGCACACCATCTTCCTGGTCAACACCCCGGAGTGCCTGATGGCCGAGGGGTTGGCCGATCTCGGGGTGACCGCGACCATCGGGCGTGGCTGGGGCCCCTGGGCGCAGGAGATCCTGGCCGACTTGGGCCTGCGGATCGACGGCGAACTCGCCGAGGCCGTCGCGGGGGCGAGCGCGGGCCTGGACCGGGTCCGCCAGGACGCCGCGCTGATGCTGCACGACCGGCACGCCACGGAGGACGACGTCGTCGCCTTTCTCCGGCAGTGGTTGCTGGTGCCGGAGGACCGGGCGCGGCAGATGCTGCGCTTCCTCGCCCATCCGCTGTGGCGGGCGTACACGTCGACGTACGTCGAGGGCTACCGGCTGCTCTCGGCGTGGCTGGCCGCCCGCCCGGCCGGTACGCCGCTGGCGGACCGCTTCCTGCGGCTCCTCGACGAGCCGCTCACGCCCGCTGCCGTCCGCGCCGAACTGGCGGCATGAGCTCTCCTGACAGCGCGCAACTGCCGCTGCACTGGCCCTCGGCCTGGCCCTCGATGTGGCCGGCCTTGCGCGACCGGCTGGTCGTCGTCGCGCTGACCAGCGGTTTGGTCGTGGCGGGTTTAGCCCGCTTCGGCGACCTCGGGCTGAGCTGGTGGGTGGCCCTCGTCCCGTTCGTCGCCCTCGTCAGGCCGCTGACCCGCCCGGTCCGGTTCCGGCGGGCCATCCAACGAGCGGCCGAGCGACGAACGCTGAACGTGCAGTATTCGACAGACGGCTTATGCGTGAGCGTGCCGCGGCGTCACATCACGGCCCGGGTCGCCGGCGACGGTGGTGTCACGTACGGGGTGCGCTGCTTTGGGCGAGCGGCGGAAGGGGGCTCCATCATGGCGGTGAAGCAGGCCGAGGACGGCCTCCTGCTGCGCGTCGTCCACGACGCCTTCCGGCGCGACGCCGACCACCTGGCCCGAGCGGTCGAGCAGGGGGCGCTGGCCGATCCCGCGCGACGCCGGGCCGTCCTGAACGGCTGGGACGTGTTCGCGCGGCAGCTGCGCCGGCACCACGCCAGCCAGGACGAGTTCCTGTGGCCGGCCCTGCGCGGTTACCTGCTGGCCCGCCCGGACGAGACAACGCTCATCGACGCGATGGAAGTCGAGCATCAGCGGATCGAGCCCCTCATCAGCGCCGTCGACACCGCTGTGCACGCTGGTGATCTCGGCTGGCTGGCCGAAGCGGCCGCGCGCCTGCGTTCGGAGCTGCTCGGACACCTGCGGCACGAGGAGGACGACGCCGTACCGCTCCTGCTCACGGTGTTCTCCGAGCCGGACTGGCGCGCGTTCTCCGCCGCACAACGCAAGGCCGCCGGGCGCAAGGGCGTGGCCGAGTTCTTCCCCTACATCCTCGCCGAGGCCGATCCCGAGCGCGCCGAGCGTGTCACCGCCCGGCTTTCGGCCTCGGCGCGTTGGGCCTTGCGCCACCGCTGGCAGCCGCGCTTCGCCGGCCGGCCGCGCTGGGAGACCGTGCCCCACTAGCCCGTCCGTCGGGGGCGCGTGTCGATGCCCGCCGCCGCTGCTGGGCGGCCGTAGCGTGACCGCTGGCGGGCCGAGGCCCGGGCCGCCCGGGGAGGCCCAAGGATGCTGCGGCACGGCAGCGCGAGGGCCGGCACCGCCCTCCGCGTGGCGCGCGAGTGGGCCGACCGGACCTTCGCAAAGGCAGGCCGGTGCCCGGCCTGCGGGAGAGCCCGTGGCTGCTCAGACTGAGTCGATTCCGGACGTGCGTGGGCGTCGGCGTACCTACGTCTTGGACACCAGCGTGCTGCTGTCCGACCCCGGCGCGCTATTGCGCTTCTGCGAGCACGACCTGGTGCTGCCCCTGGTCGTCATCGGTGAGCTGGAGGCCAAGCGGCACCATCCCGAACTCGGCTGGTTCGCCCGGCAGTCGCTGCGGGTCCTCGACGATCTGCGGATCCGGTTCGGCCGGCTGGACGCGCCGGTCCCCGTCGGTGACCAGGGCGGCACCGTCCACGTCGAGTTGAACCACAGCGATCCCGCGGTCCTGCCGGCCGGATTCCGGACCGACTCCAACGACGCCCGCATCCTGGCCGTCGCGCTGAATCTGGCCGCCGAGGGCAATGACGTCGTCTTGGTCACCAAGGACATGCCGCTGCGGGTCAAGGCGGCCGCGGTCGGCCTGAGCGCGGATGAGTACCGCGCGCACAACGCCGTGGACGCCGGCTGGACCGGGATGGCCGAGCTTGAGGTCTCCCCCATCGAGATGCAGCAGCTGTACGACGACCGCCTCGTGTTCCTGCCGGAGGCGGCCGAACTGCCCTGCCACACCGGCCTGGTCCTGCTCGCCGGACAGGGCTCGGCGCTGGGCCGGGTCACCCACGACAAGCAGGTCCGGCTGGTCCGAGCCGACCGCGAGGTCTTCGGCCTGCACGGCCGCTCCGCCGAGCAGCGAGTCGCCCTGGATCTGCTCCTGGACCCCGACGTCGGCATCGTCTCCCTCGGCGGGCGGGCCGGCACCGGCAAGTCCGCGCTGGCCCTGTGCGCCGGGCTGGACAGCGTCCTGGAGCGGCGGGCGCACCGCAAGGTGATCGTCTTCCGCCCGCTGTACGCCGTCGGCGGCCAGGAGCTCGGCTACCTGCCTGGCAACGAGGGCGAGAAGATGTCCCCCTGGGCACAGGCGGTGTTCGACACCCTGGGCGCCTTGGCATCGAGCGCGGTGGTCGAGGAGGTGCTGGACCGGGGGATGCTCGAGGTACTGCCGCTGACCCACATCCGGGGGCGCTCCTTGCACGACGCTTTCGTGATCGTGGACGAGGCCCAGTCTCTGGAACGCGGCGTCCTGCTCACTGTCCTGTCCCGCCTGGGCACCGGCTCCCGCGTGGTCCTCACGCACGACGTGGCGCAGCGGGACAACCTGCGGGTCGGCCGGCACGACGGCATCACCGCGGTGATCGAGGCGCTCAAGGGCCACCCGCTGTTCGCGCACGTCACGCTGACCCGCTCCGAGCGCAGCCCGATCGCGGCGCTGGTCACCGAAATGCTGGAGGACCTGCCGCTCTGACGGGCTCAGCCCATGGGCGTGAGCACCGCGATCTGGTAGCCGTCAGTCCTTTCGACGAGCTGGTAACAGAATCGCTCGCGCGGTTGGCCGTCGTAGGACCAGGTGACATCGGCCCAGAGACTGCCCGGCGCCTCGGCCATGACGACGACGTCCCGGTCGATGGCGTCGACGCCGTCGTACTGGTTCCAGGACGCGGCGAAGAACTCCTCGGTCTCATGGGCGTCGCTGACCGAAATGGCATTACCGGGAACAGGATGAGGGAGGGGACTGCGTACAGTCCCGAGATCGCCATCTCCTCGCGGGCCAGCAGCGCGGCCGCGTAGCGCTCGAAGAACTGCTCTGTGCGCGGCTCGCCGCCGCCTCCCGCGACGGACACCTGGGGCTGCGTCGGGTCGAACGCCAGCAAGGGCTGATCGAACGGCTGTACGCCGCCCACGAGGAGTGAGCTTGTGGCGTACCGGCGTCCTCACCCCGCTTGCGTTCGATCTGCCGGAGGTGGCCGCGCTCATGTCCAGCCTGGCGGTGCTCGGGCCGACTGCCAGCCAGAGCGCCGGGTCGGCGATGCGCAAGCTGGCTGAAGCGCTGAGCCGGGTCTAGCCCGGCCGGGTCATCGACAGCACGTCCAGCGCCTCGTCGAGCTGGGCCTCGGTCAGCTTACCGTCGGTGACGTAGCCGCGGTCGAGCACCACCTGCCGGATCGTCTTGCGCTCCTTCAGCGACTGCTTGGCCACGATCGCCGCCTCCTCGTACCCGATGAAGCGGTTCAGCGGCGTGACCACCGACGGCGATGACTCGGCGAGTTCCCGGCAGCGCTCCACGTTCGCGGTGATCCCGGCGACGCACCGGTCGGCGAACAGCCGCGAGATGTTGGCCAGCAGGCGAATCGACTCCAGCAGATTGCGGGCCATCATCGGCAGCATCACGTTGAGTTCGAAGTTGCCGGCCGCCCCGCCGTACGTGATCGCGGTGTCGTTGCCGATCACCTGGGCGCACACCATGCACATCGCCTCGGCCATGACCGGGTTGACCTTCCCCGGCATGATCGAGGAGCCCGGCTGCAGGTCGGGCAGCGTGATCTCGCCCAACCCGGTGCGGGGGCCCGAGCCCATCCACCGGATGTCGTTGGAGACCTTGGTCAGCGACACCGCGATCGTGCGCAGCTGACCGGAGGCCTCGACGAGGCCGTCCCTCGCGCCCTGCGCCTCGAAGTGGTCTCGCGCCTCGGTCAGCGGCAGCTTGGTCGCCCGCGCGACCTCCTTGATGACCGCGGCCGAGAAGCCCTTCGGGGTGTTGATCCCGGTGCCGACCGCAGTACCGCCGAGCGGCAGTTCGGCCAACCGTGGCAGCGACGCCCGCAGCCGTTCGACGCCGAACTCGACCTGGGCGGCATAACCCCCGAACTCCTGGCCCAGGGTCACCGGGGTGGCGTCCATCAGGTGGGTGCGGCCGGACTTGACGACGCTGGCGAACTTCTTCTCCTTGCGCCGCAACGCTTTGGCCAGGTGGTTCAGCGCCGGGATCAGGTCGTTGACCACCGCGCTCGTGGCGGCGATGTGGATCGAGGACGGGAAGACATCGTTGGAGGACTGCGAGGCGTTGACGTGGTCGTTCGGGTGCACCGGCCGGCCGAGCTTCTCGGTGGCCAGCGTGGCGAGCACCTCGTT
>JACCSC010000098.1 GCA_013813215.1 Geodermatophilaceae bacterium
CGTACCTGTTCGAGGAGGAGGGGACCAACTGCGAGAACCTCCCGCGCACGCACGAGTTCCTGCGGCGGCTGCGCAGGATGGTCGACGCCGAGTACCCCGACCGGCTGCTGCTCTGCGAGGCCAACCAATGGCCGTCCGACGTCGTGCAGTACTTCGGCGACCCGGAGCACGGTGACGAGTGCCAGATGGCGTTCCACTTCCCGGTGATGCCGCGGCTGTTCATGGGGGTACGCCGGGAGTCGCGGTTCCCGATCTCGGAGATCCTGGCCCAGACGCCGGCCATCCCGTCGAGCTGCCAGTGGGGGATCTTCCTGCGCAACCACGACGAGCTGACCCTGGAGATGGTCACCGACGACGAGCGCGACTACATGTGGGCGGAGTACGCCAAGGATCCCCGCATGAAGGCGAACATCGGCATCCGGCGGCGGCTGGCCCCGCTGCTGGACAACGACCGCAACCAGCTGGAGCTGTTCACCGCGCTGCTGCTGTCCCTGCCCGGCTCCCCCGTCCTCTACTACGGGGACGAGATCGGGATGGGCGACAACATCTGGCTCGGGGACCGCGACGGCGTACGCACCCCCATGCAGTGGACGCCGGACCGCAACGGTGGCTTCTCCTCCGCCGATCCGCAGCGGCTGATCCTCCCCCCGATCTCCGATGCGGTCTACGGCTACCAGGCGATCAACGTCGAGGCGCAGATGCGCAACACGACGTCCCTCCTGTACTGGACGCGGCGGATGATCGAGGTCCGCAAGCAGCACCCGACGCTCGCGCTCGGGACGCTGACCGAGGTCGGCTCGCGCAACCCGACCGTGCTGTCCTACATCCGTGAGTTCGGCGAGGACGTCGTGCTCTGCGTCAACAACCTGTCGCGCTTCCCCCAGCCGGTGGAGTTGGACCTGCGCCGCTTCGAAGGCTTCACGCCGACCGAGCTGACCGGCCGGGTTGTCTTCCCCGAGATAGGGGTACTCCCGTACATGCTGACCCTCGCCGGGCACGGCTTCTACTGGTTCCAGCTGACCCACTCGGAGATCCATTCATGAGCGCGCTGGCCGACCTGCTGCGCGAGTGGCTGCCCGAGCAGCGCTGGTTCGGCGGCAAGGGCCGCACCCTGTCCACGGTCGAGCTCGACTCGTTTCCGCTCGATGGCGATCCGCAGATCGAGCTCTACCGGGCCCGGATCGGTTACGCCGACGGAGGCTTCGAGACCTACCTGGTTCCGCTGACCCGGCGGGACTGGTACGACGGCGGACTGGCGCGTGCACTGGTCGGTGAAATGGACGACCCGCCGCGCTTCGTCTACGACGCGATGCGCGACAGGCACGTCACCCGCGTGTGGATCGACCTGTTCGCCGAGGGGCGCGACCGCGACGGCCTGCGCTTCGTCGTCGAACCCGAGGTAGCGCTGCCGCTGGACACCCCGGGCGACATCATCAGCACCGAGCAGAGCAACAGTTCGCTGATCTTCGGGGAGACGGCGATCTTGAAGCTCTTTCGCCGGCTGGAGTCCGGCCGCAACCCCGACGTGGAGATCCACGACGCGCTGCGGGAGCAGAAGAACCCGCACGTCGCGCCACTGCTGGGGTTCGTGTCGCTGACCGACGGCGACGAGGAGTCGACGGTGGCCATGCTGCAGACCTTCCTGCCCGCGGCCAGCGACGGCTGGTCGCTGGCCACCGCGAGCGTCCGGGACCTATACGCCGAGGGCGACCTGCATCCGGAGGAGGTCGGCGGCGACTTCGCCGGGGAGTCCTACCGCCTCGGCGAGGCCACCGCCGCGGTCCACGTCGACCTCGCGGCGGTGCTGCCGACGGCGACAATGCAACCGGCCGAGCTGGGGGGGGTCGTGGCCGGGATGAACGCGCGGCTGGACGCGGCGCTGGACGTCGTACCCGACCTGCATCCGCACGCCGACGGGCTGCGCTCCCGATTCGCCGAACTGGCCGAACTGGCCGAGCCCATCCCGGTGCAGCGGGTGCACGGCGACTTCCACCTCGGCCAGGTGCTCCGCACCTACCTGGGCTGGACGATCCTGGACTTCGAGGGCGAACCGGCCCGCCCGCTCGCCGACCGACGGGCCCTGGACAGCCCGCTACGCGACATCGCGGGCATGCTGCGCTCCTTCGAGTACGCCGCCAAGCGGCTGCTCGTCGAGGGCCACTCCGACCCGCAGCTGGACTACCGGGCCAAGGAGTGGGCCGCCCGCAACCGCACCGCCTTCTGCGACGGCTACGCCCACGCCAGCGGCTCCGACCCCCAGGCGCAACCGGTTCTGCTGCACGCCTTCGAGGCGGAGAAGGCGGTCTACGAAGCGGTCTACGAGGCGCGGAACCGGCCGCACTGGCTACCGATCCCGCTCGCCTCGCTGGCCCGCCTGGCCGCCGCGTGAGCGCCGACGCACTCCCCTCCGCGGAGGCGCCAAGATGACCGACGCGCCCTCTCCCGCGGAGCTGGCCCGCCTGGTGGCCGGCGAGCATCCCGACCCGCACTCGATCCTCGGCGCGCACACCGAGGGCGGGGTCACGGTCATCCGCACGATGCGACCGGAGGCCAGCGCGGTCACCGCAATCGTCGGGACCGCCCGCTTCCCGCTGGAGCGGGTGCACGACCACGGAGGGGTGTACGCCGGCGTGATCGACGGCCCGCCGGCCGACTACCGGCTCGAGGTCAGCTACGGCCAGTCGACGCACACCATCGACGACCCGTACCGCTGGCTGCCGACGCTGGGCGAGATGGACCAGCACCTGATCGCCGAGGGCCGGCACGAGCGGCTGTGGGACGTGCTGGGCGCGCACGTGCGCAGCTACGACACCCCGGGCGGTGTCGTCACCGGCGTGTCGTTCGCCGTCTGGGCGCCGAACGCGCGGGGCGTGCGGGTCACCGGAGACTTCGACTACTGGAAGGCGCGCGCCTACTCGATGCGGGCCCTCGGCTCGACAGGGGTGTGGGAGATCTTCGTCCCCGGCGTACGCGCCGGCGTGCTCTACAAGTTCGCCGTCCTCGGGGCCGATCATGTGTGGCGGGTCAAGGCCGACCCGATGGCCTTCGCCACCGAGGTGCCGCCGGACACCGCGTCCAAGGTCTTCGAGTCCTCCTACGAGTGGAACGACGCCGAGTGGCTGGAGCGCCGGGCGAGCACCGAGTGGCACGCCGCGCCGATGAGCATCTACGAGCTCCACCTGGGCTCGTGGAAGGCGGGACTGTCCTACCGGCAGCTCGCCGACGAGCTGGTGGACTACCTCGGCGAGACCGGCTTCACCCACGTCGAGCTGCTGCCGGTGGCCGAGCATCCGTACGGCGGGTCGTGGGGCTACCAGGTGACGTCGTACTACGCCCCGAGCGCCCGCTTCGGTACGCCGGACGACCTGCGCTACCTCATCGATCGACTGCACCAGGCGGACATCGGTGTGCTGGTCGACTGGGTGCCCGCCCACTTCCCGCGGGACGCCTTCGCCCTGGCCCGTTTCGACGGCACGCCGCTGTACGAGCACGCCGACCCGCGCCGCGGTGAGCAGCCGGACTGGGGGACGCTGGTCTTCGACTTCGGCCGGCGCGAGGTGCGCAACTTCCTCGTCGCCAACGCGCTGTACTGGCTGGAGGAGTACCACGTCGACGGTCTGCGCGTCGACGCCGTGGCCTCGATGCTCTACCTGGACTACTCGCGCGGGCCCGGCCAGTGGACCCCGAACGAATACGGCGGGCGGGAGAACCTCGACGCCGTGGCGTTCCTGCAGGAGATGAACGCGACGGTCTACCGCCGGGTGCCAGGGGCGATCACCATCGCCGAGGAGTCCACCGCCTGGCCGGGAGTGACCCGCGCCACCCATCTGGGCGGGCTCGGCTTCGGTTTCAAGTGGAACATGGGCTGGATGCACGACACGCTGGGCTACGCCAGCCGGCCGCCGGTCTACCGGGTGCACCACCACCAGCAGATGACGTTCTCCCTGATGTACGCCTACTCGGAGAACTTCGTGCTGCCGATCAGCCACGACGAGGTCGTGCACGGCAAGGGTTCGTTGCTGCGCAAGATGCCCGGGGACCGCTGGCAGCAGCTGGCCAACCTGCGCTGCCTGCTGGCCTACATGTGGGCCCACCCGGGCAAGCAGCTGCTCTTCATGGGCAGCGAGTTCGCCCAGGACGCCGAGTGGGCCGACGGCCGATCGCTGGACTGGTGGCTGCTCGACTCGCCGCAGCACCGCGGCGTACAACAGCTGGTCGGCGACCTGAACCGCACGTACCGCGACGTGCCGGCGCTCTGGACGGCGGACTCGGACCCGGCCGGCTTCCAGTGGATCGACGCCAACGACGCGCCGAACAACGTGTTCTCCTTCGCGCGCCGCTCCCCCGACGGCGACCTGCTGGTGTGCGTGGCGAACTTCGCCGGGGTGCCGCACATCGGCTACCGGATCGGCCTGCCGCAGGCCGGCCGGTGGACCGAAGTGGTCAACACCGACGCCCACATCTACGGCGGCTCCGGGGTCGGCAACTTCGGGGTGGTCGAGGCCGCGCAGGAGAGCGGACACGGCCAGCCCGCCTCGGCGGTGCTCAGCCTGCCGCCGATGGGCGCGCTCTGGCTACGGCCGGCCATCTGACGATCCCGGCCGAGCGTGGCACCATCTGACTCGCCAGCCGCCGAGCCGAAGGATTGTGATCGTGCTGAAGCCCGTGATACGTCGTACCGTCATGGCGCTGGCGGCCGCCTTGGTTCTGACCGGCTGCGCCCAGGTCATCGAGGGGACCGGCACCACCTCCGACGGCGTACGGCCGAACGTCGCGCCGTCCAACCTGCAGATCGTCGGGGCCACGGACCTGGACATCGACACCCTGAGTCGCAACGCGCTGGCCGACCTGAACACGTACTGGGAAGACGTGTTCCCGGAGGTGTACGGGTCGCCGTTCGAGCCGTTGGCCGGGGGGTACTTCTCGGTCGACCCGGACAACTTCCACGAGGAGAACTACCCGGAGGACATCGGCTGCTTCGACGGTCCTGCGGACGTCGAGAACAACGCCTTCTACTGCTTCCCGCAGCCCGAGGGCGGCGACAACATCGTCTACGACCGCACCCTGCTGGAGGGGTTGGCCGCCGAGTACGGGCGCTTCATCCCGGCGCTGGTGATGGCACACGAGTTCGGCCACGCTATCCAGGGCCGGGAGGCACCGGACAGCCGGCTGTCGATCGTGTTCGAGACCCAGGCCGACTGCTTCGCCGGTGCCTGGACCGGCTGGGTGGGTGACGACCAGGCCGAACACTTCTACATCCGCCCCGCGGAGCTGGATGACATCCTGCGCGGCTACCTGCTGCTGCGCGACGCCCCCGGCTCGGGACCGATGGACGACGGCGCGCACGGGTCGTACTTCGACCGGGTCAGCGCGTTCCAGGAGGGCTTCGACGACGGGGCGGCGGCCTGCAAGGACAACTACGACGACAATCGGCTGTTCACCCAACAGGCGTTCAACGACCAGACCGACTTCGACAGCGGCGGCAACGCCTCCTACACCGACACGTTCACGATCAGCGAGGACACCTTGGAGGTGTTCTGGGAGAACCAGTTCGGCGCGGTGTTCTCCGCTGACTTCGAACCGCCGACGCTGGCCGGGTTCGAGGGCGAGCGCCCGGAGTGCGACGGTGCGCGGCAGCGCCGCGACGTCACGTTCTGCGAGGCCGAGAATCGCGTCGATTACGACAACCAGAACCTGATGCCCGCCGTGCACGCCGACATCGGCGACTTCGCCGTGTCGACGCTGCTGGCGATCCAGTACGCGCAGGCGGCCCGGGGGCAGCTCGGCCTGGACTACCGGGGGAAGGCGGCGCTGCGCAGCAGCATCTGCCTGTCCGGCTGGTACGCCAGCCAGTTCTTCCTGTCCAACATCACCCGCGACGGCCAACCCGTCGCCACGATCTCCCCCGGGGATGTCGACGAATCCATCCAGGTGCTCCTGGAGTACGGCGAGCAGGGCAGCGTGCTGCCCGACGTGGGGTTGTCCGGCTTCCAGCTGGTCGACCTGTTCCGCCAGGGCTTCGTTCGCGGGCCGTCGGCCTGCGACGTGGGGGTTTAGGGTCCGCTCAGAACAGGGCGTTGGTCAGCGCCCGGCGGGCCGCACCAACGCGGGGGTCGTCGCCGACCACCGCGAACAACCCCACGAGGTGCTCGCGGGACGTGTCGCGATCCGCGCCCGTCGTACGACGGACCAGCTCGACGAGCCGGCCGAACGCGTCCTCGACCCGACCCTGGGCGACGAGCACGTCGGCAGCAGCGCACTGCGCGGCGACGTCGTCGGGTGTGGAGTCAGCCAGGGCCACGGTGTCCGGGCTGGTGGCCTCCAACCGCTGCATGAAACGGGCCTGGAGCAGCGCGTCCGCGGCGTACGGGTGCGCCGGCTCGCTGTCCAGGATGGCCTGGTACGCCGCGGCCGCGGCCTCGAAGTCGCCCCGTTCCACCGCCTCTTCGGCGGCGACGATGCGCGGGTCCTCAGGCTCGGGGACCGCGGTGTCGTCGGCGCCCACCGCACCCGCCGGCAGCGCCCCACCGGCCGCCTCGACGAGCGCCGCGACGAACTGGCGAGCCTCGGCCTCGGGAATGGCCCCGCTGAACTCCGCCACGAGCTGCCCCTGCAGCACCGCCTTGACCGCGGGGATCCCCTGCACCTTCAGCGCCTGCGCGATCCGCTGGTTGGCGTCCACGTCCAGCTTGGCCAGGATCCAGGCGCCGTTGCCTTCCACGGCCAGCTTCTCCAGGATCGGGGAGAGCTGCTTGCACGGCTCGCACCACGCCGCCCACAGGTCCAGGACGACGGGGACCTGCATGGAGCGGTCGATCACGTCAGTCTGGAAGCTCGCCTCGGTGACGTCGATGACATACGGCGAACTCGACTTGCTGGGTGCGGCAGCACCGTTCGGCGGGACCGCTGGCGGCGGAGCGGTTGCTCGCGCCTTGAGGGCCGACAGGTCGAGGGCTCCGGCCATGGATGCGGCCAGCCGTGGCTCAGGTTGCATGCCCCCGAGTCTCCCAGATCCCGGCGCCCCCGACTTTGCCCCTCGGGTCGCGCCGCAAAACGAACAATTCGGCCCGCGACGTGACGAGCCGAAGGGCAAAGTCGGGGATCAGAAGCGGGCCGGTTCGGTGTAGGCGCCCCACTCGTCGCGCAGCGCGCCGCAGATCTCACCGAGCGTGGCCTCGGCGCGGCAGGCGTCCAGGATCACGGGCACCATGTTCTCCTCGGTGCGGGCCACCTCGACGATCCTCGCCACCGCGGCCAGAACCGCTGCGTCGTCACGCTCGGCGCGCCGGGCCACCAGCACGCGGCGCTGCTCCACCTCGACCTCGTGGCTGACCCGCATGATCTCCAGCGGGTCCTCGCTCGTGCGGGTGTAGACGTTCACGCCGACGATCTTCTTGTCGCCCTTCTCCAACTGCTGCTGGTAGACGAACGCCGCCTCAGCGATCTCGGCCATGAACCAGCCGTCCTCGATCCCGCGCAGCAGGCCCGAGGTGATCGTGTCGTCGTGGCCCATCGACCGGATCTTGGTGAAGATCTCCTCGGCCTGCCGCTCCAGTTCGTCGGTGAGCGCCTCGACGTACCACGAGCCGCCCAGCGGGTCCGCGACGTTGGCCACGCCGGTCTCCTCGGCGATCACCAACTGGGTGCGCAGCGCGATCTGCGCGGCGCGGTTCGACGGCAGCGCCAGCACCTCGTCCAGGGCGTTGGTGTGCAGGGAGTTCGTCCCCCCCAACACCGCGGCGAGGGCCTCGATCGCTGTACGCACGACGTTGTTGTCCGGCTGCTGCGCGGTCAGGGACACCCCGGCGGTCTGGGTGTGGAAGCGCAACTGCTGAGCCTTGACCGTCCGGGCGCCGTACACGTCGCGCATCCAACGCGCCCAGATCCGGCGCGCGGCGCGGAACTTGGCGATCTCCTCGAAGAAGTCGATGTGCGCGTCGAAGAAGAACGACAGCCCGGGCGCGAACTGCTCGATGTCCAGTCCGCGGGACAGCCCGAGCTCGACGTAACCGAATCCGTCGGCGAGGGTGAAGGCGAGTTCCTGGGCGGCGGTCGAGCCGGCCTCCCGGATGTGGTAGCCGGAGACCGACAACGGCTTGTACGCCGGAACCTCGGCCGCGCAGTACTCCATCAGGTCCCCGATCAGGCGCAGGTGCGGCTCGGGGGCGAACAGCCACTCCTTCTGCGCGATGTACTCCTTGAAGATGTCGGTCTGCAGCGTCCCGTTCAGCGCCGACAGGTCGGCGCCCTGCCGCTCGGCCGCCACGAGGTACATACAGAACACCGGTACGGCGGGGCCGCTGATCGTCATCGACGTCGTGGTGTCCGCGAGCGGGATGTCGCCGAACAGGATCTCCATGTCCGCCGCGGAGTCGATCGCCACGCCGCAGTGCCCGACCTCGCCGAGGGCGCGTTCGTCGTCGGAATCCCGGCCCATCAGGGTCGGCATGTCGAAGGCCACGGACAGCCCGCCACCGCCCTCGGCCAGGATCATCCGGTACCGCTCGTTGGTCTGCTCGGCGTTGCCGAAGCCGGCGAACTGCCGGATCGTCCAGGACCGGCCGCGGTAGCCGCTGGCATGCAGGCCCCGGGTGAACGGGAACTCCCCCGGCCAGCCGATCCGCTCGAACCCCTCGGGCTCGGTCCCCGGCCCGTCAGGCCCGTACACCGGTGCGACCTCCACGCCGGACAGCG
Organism: Geodermatophilaceae bacterium; assembly: GCA_013813215.1. Taxonomy (GTDB): domain Bacteria; phylum Actinomycetota; class Actinomycetes; order Mycobacteriales; family Geodermatophilaceae; genus JACCSC01. Next base: position 8,695 of record JACCSC010000098.1, read on the forward strand.
TGGTGAAGTCGGCCTCGCGCAGCCGGGAGGCGTCGAAGCGCTCCTGCCAGCGGCGTCGGCCCTCGGCAGCGGTCGGTGCGGTGGGCGAGCGATCCATGAGTCCTCCTCGGGAACAGCCAGGATACTCGGACGTCCTAGTACTTGTCAGGTGGCGGCGGGAAGTCCCCAGCCGCTCCCCGCACGATGCCGAGCAGCCGAGTCAGCTGCTCGAGATCGTCGTCCTCGAGGCTGGCCAACCCGAACCCCAGCCGCACGAGGTCGGCGGTCGCATCCTCCAGCACCGCGCGGCCCAGCTCGGTGATCGAGGCCAGCACGCCGCGCCCGTCGGCGGGGTTGGGCCGGCGGGCGACGTACCCGGACGCGGTCAACCGGTCCACGGTGTTCGTGACGCTGGTCGGGTGCACCATCAACCGGCTGCCGATCACCTTCAGCGGCAGCTCGCCGCGGCGACTGAAGCGTAAGAGCACGAGCGCCTCGTACCGGGCGAAGGTCAGCCCGTACGGACGCAAGGTCTCGTCGAAGCGCGCCAGCAGCAGCTGCTGGACCCGGAAGACCGACGTCGCCGCGCGCATCGCCTCCGACGGACCCCATGTCCGCTGCCACAACTGTCCGGCACGCTCGATGGGGTCGAACGGCAGCCCCAACTCACGGACCATGCGCCGAAGGCTAATCAGTGCGACCGCCGACGCGGGACGGCGTGCGTCTCAGACTGACACACGTGATCGTTTCGACTCGGATCACTATGGGCGTGCCGCCCCTTCAGGTCGATCCGTGCCTTCGATAGGAGATCGCGATGAGCAGCTCTGCCGCCGACGACCTGCCGCAGACCGGCCACAGCCCGGGGCAGCACGACGTCCTCGAAGCAGAGCCGGCCGCCGCGAGCGGTCCGCGGGCCGGCGACCCCGCAATCCTGGGCCTGATCTCGTTCGTGCCGGGCGGGGTCACCCTCGGTCTGGCCCTGACCGACTACACGACGCTGAACTCCGGTATCGACGTGTACCTGTTCGTCACCGGGCTCGGCCTGCTCGTCGCGGCGATCTGGGCCGCGGCGCTCGGCCAGTCCGCGGTCGCCGCCGTCTTCGGTCTCTTCGCCTTCTTCTGGATCTCCCTGGGTATCCAGCTGACCGGCCTGGCCCACAACTGGTTCGGCATCGCCCCCGAGGACACCACCACGCTCCAGACGTACCTCATCGCGTTCATCGTGGCCTTCGGGGTGCTCACCGTGACCACGCTGCGGCTGCCTACCGCGTTCACCGCGATCTTCGCGCTCGTCGTGGTGGCCCTGGCCCTCGTGCTGGCCGGTGTCGCGAACGCCAACACGACGATGCTCAACATCGCCGGATACGTCGTGTTCGCCTTCACCGCGGTCGTGATCTACGTGCTGGCCGGCGCCATGTCGCTGGCCACCGGTGGGCCGGCGATGAACCTCGGCAAGCCGATCCAGCGCTAGAGAGAGTCGACCAGCTCCGCCGCGGCGGCGTACGGGTCGGTCTGGCCGGCGACCACGCGCTCGGCGAGCGCCGGCAGGCTGGCCGAGCCGTGCACGTCGCCCATCCGCTCGCGCAGGGATCGCACCGCGATCGCCTCGATCTCGGCGCAGGCCCGGGCCGTACGCCGCCGCCGCAGCTCGCCGTGGGCCTGCATCCACTCCCGGTGCCGGGTTATCGCGTCGAGCACGTCGTCGATCCCCTCGCCGCGCGAGGCCACGGTCTTGAGGATCGGGGGCCGCCACGCACCAGCCTCGGAGTGCCGGCCGCCGAGGGACAGCATGGAGCGCAGGTCGCGGACCGTGGTGTCCGCGCCGTCCCGGTCGGCCTTGTTCACCACGAACAGGTCAGCGATCTCCAGGATCCCCGCCTTGGCGGCCTGGATGCCGTCGCCCATCCCCGGCGCGAGCAGGACGATCGTGGTGTCCGCGCTGGAGGCGATGTCGACCTCGGCCTGCCCGACGCCCACCGTCTCGACCAGGATCACGTCGCAGCCGGCGGCATCGAGGACCCGCAGCGCCTGCGGGGTCGCCCAGGCCAGGCCGCCGAGGTGACCGCGCGAGGCCATCGACCGGATGAACACCTTGTCGTCGGTGGCGTGGTCCTGCATCCGGACCCGGTCCCCGAGCAGAGCCCCACCGGAGAACGGCGAGGAGGGGTCCACGGCCAGTACGCCGACCCGCAGGTCGCGCACCCGGAACGCTCTGACCAGCGCGGTGGTCGTGGTCGACTTGCCGACCCCCGGCGAGCCGGTCAGCCCCACGATCTGGGCGTTGCCGGTGTGCGGGGCCAGCGCCGCGGCCACCTCCGGGAGCCGATCGCTGGCGTCCTCGACCAGGGAGATCAGCCGGGCGACCGCGCGCGGCTGCCCGGCACGGGCCTGCTCGACCAGCGTGGCGACATCGGCCGTACGGCGCCCTCGGGCGGACGCGCCGTCATGACGGCTAGGAGGGAAGTGTGTCGGCGGCCCGGGGACGGCCCCCGTCACGAAGCGGCGGGCACGCGCAGGATCAACGCGTCACCCTGGCCGCCACCCCCGCACAATGCCACCGCGCCGACGCCGCCGCCGCGCCGACGCAGCTCCAAGGACAGGTGCAGGGCGATCCGGGCACCGCTCATCCCGATCGGGTGACCGAGCGCGATCGCCCCGCCGTTGACGTTGACCTTCTCCGGGTCGAGGTCCAGCTGCCGGGTCGAGACGATGCCGACAGCGGCGAACGCCTCGTTGATCTCGACCAGGTCGAGCTCGGAGGGGCTGATCCCCTCCTTGTCGCACGCCTTGGCGATCGCGTTCGCCGGCTGGGCGTGCAGCGAGGCGTCCGGCCCGGCCACGACGCCATGGGCGCCGATCTCGGCCAGCGGGGTCAGGCCCAGCTCGGCGGCCTTGGCCGCGGACATCACGACCACGGCGCACGCGCCGTCGGAGATCTGCGAGGCCGACCCGGCGGTGATCGTCCCCTCCGGGGCGAAGGCCGGCTTGAGCTTGGCCAGCGACTCCGTCGAGGTGTCCGCCCGGATCCCTTCGTCGTGGCTGACCTCGACCGGGTCACCACGCCGCTGCGGCACCTGGACGGCGACGATCTCCTCGTCGAACAGGCCGTTCTTGGCCGCGAGGGCGGCCCGGCGGTGGGACGCGGCCGCGAAGGCGTCCTGCTCCTCGCGGGTCAGCTCGTGCTTGCGGTTGTGGGTCTCGGTCGACGCGCCCATGGCGACCAGGTCGAAGGCGCAGAACAGGCCGTCGTGGGCCATCGAGTCGACAAGCGTCGCGTCGCCGTACTTCGTGCCCTCACGCGAGTTCGGCAGCAGGTGCGGGGCGTTCGTCATCGACTCCATACCGCCGGCCACCACGATCTCGAACTCACCGGCCCGGATCAGCTGGTCGGCCAGCGCGATCGCGTCCAGGCCGGACAGGCAGACCTTGTTGATCGTCAGCGCCGGGACATCCATCGGGATCCCGCCCTTGACCGCGGCCTGGCGTGCGGTGATCTGGCCGGCCCCGGCCTGCAGGACCTGACCCATGATGACGTAGTCCACCTGGTCGCCGGACAGCCCGGCCCGCTCCAGCGCACCTTTGATCGCGAAGCCGCCGAGGTCGGTCCCGGAGAAGTCTTTGAGCGAGCCGAGCAGGCGTCCCATCGGCGTACGAGCCCCGCTGACGATGACCGATCCGGACATGACTCACCCTCTCGAGAGCAGGCTGTTTCCTCGCACGGTGTGGCCATCCAGACTACCCAGTTAGCGTGAGCGGCATGTTCACCGAGCTGGACCATGTCGGCGTCGCCGTGCCCGACCTCGACGCGGCGATCGACTTCTACGCGCGCACGTTCGACATGCACGTCGTGCACCGTGAGACGAACGAGGAGCAGGGCATCCAGGAGGCGATGCTCGCCATCGGTGACAGCGACAGCCGGCTGCAGCTGATGGCCCCGCTCCGCCCGGACTCGACTATCGCGACGTTCCTCGATCGCCGGGGGCCGGGCCTGCAGCAGGTGGCGTATCGGGTGGAAGACGTGGACGCGGCGGCGGCGACCCTGCGCGAGCGGGGCCTGCGCCTGCTGTACGACGAGGCGCGTCGCGGTACCGCGGGATCGCGCATCAACTTCGTCCATCCCAAGGATGCCGGCGGGGTCCTCGTGGAGCTGGTCGAGCCGGCGAAGTCGCCCGGCTGATCAGGGCCGGTCGGTTCGGTGCGCGCGCATCGCCGATAGCCTCGCAGCACTGACGACGAGCGCCGGGAGACCTTGTGCAGCAGATCCTCGACGCGATCCTGGCCGACGAGTTGGGCGCGATCGGCGCGCTGCCCGTGCCCGAGCACTATCAGGGCCTGGTCGTCCGCCAGGACGAGACCGAGATGTTCGCCGGGCTGGCCAGCAAGGACAAGGACCCGCGCAAGTCGCTGCACCTGCAGGACGTCGCCACCCCCGAGCTGGGCCCCGGCGAGGCGCTGGTCGCCGTCATGGCCAGCGCGATCAACTACAACACCGTCTGGACCTCGATCTTCGAGCCGGTGTCGACGTTTTCCTTCCTCCAGCGCTACGGCACGGTGTCCGAGCTGACGAAGAGACACGACCTGCCCTACCACGTCGTGGGCTCTGACCTGTCCGGCGTCGTGCTGCGGACCGGCGCCGGGGTCAACAAGTGGAAGGCCGGCGACGAGGTCGTCGCCCACTGCCTGTCCGTCGAGCTGGAGGATCCGGCTGGGCACGACGACACGATGCTGGACCCGCAGCAGCGGATCTGGGGCTTCGAGACCAACTTCGGCGGCCTGGCCCACCTCGCCCTGGTCAAGTCCAACCAACTGATGCCCAAGCCGGCCCACCTGACCTGGGAGGAATCGGCCTGCCCCGGGCTGGTCAACTCCACGGCCTACCGGCAGCTGGTCAGCACGCACGGTGCGAACATGCGCCAGGGCGACAACGTCCTGGTGTGGGGCGCCTCGGGCGGCCTCGGCTCGTACGCGACGCAGCTCGTCCTGAACGGCGGCGGTACGCCGATCTGCGTCGTCTCCAGCGCGGAGAAGGCCGAGATCGTCCGCTCGATGGGCGCCGAGCTCGTCGTCGACCGGGCCGCCGAGGGCTACGCGTTCTGGAGGGACGAGAACACCCAGGACCCCAAGGAGTGGCAGCGCCTCGGGGCCCGCATCCGCGAGCTCACCGGTGGCGAGGACCCGGACATCGTCTTCGAACACCCCGGCCGGGAGACCTTCGGCGCGAGCGTGTACGTCGCCCGGCGGGGCGGCACCATAGTCACCTGCGCGTCCACGAGCGGGTTCCGGCACGAGTACGACAACCGGTACCTCTGGATGAGCCTCAAGCGGATCGTCGGCTCGCACTTCGCGAACTACCAGGAGGCGTGGTTGGCCAACCGGCTGGTCGCCCGGGGACGCATCCACCCGACGCTGAGCCGGACGTACCCGCTGGCCGAGGCCGGGACCGCGGCCAGCGACGTTCACCGCAACCTGCACCAGGGCAAGGTCGGCGTTCTCTGCCTGGCGCCGCAGGAAGGCTTGGGGGTCCGTGACGAGCGGCTGCGGGCCCGCCACGCCACTGCCTTGCAGCGATTCCGGAACCGGTAGCCCGGCTGCCCTAAGCTGGCCTCCACCTACCCCAGGGGGCCTCGCGATGGACCGCGACCACCCGACGGAGATGATCCCCATGCCGTCGGTCAGTGAGTTCGAAGTGGTGCTGCGCGGCTACGACCGCTCGCAGGTCCGGGAGGCCGTCGAGCGGCTCGAAGCCGATGTCCGGATCGCGCTCACCGACCGCGACGCGGCCGTCGCGCGATCCTCGGACCTCGCCAGCCAGCTGTCCGCCGTACACGCCGAGATGGAGTCGCTGCGCCGCAAACTCGCCACGTCGGCGACCCCGACGTACGAGACCATGGGCGAGCGGATAGCCAACATGCTGCGGCTGGCCGAAGAAGAGGCCGCCGAGATGCGCCGTAACGCGCACACCGAGACCGCCGCCACGCGGACCGAGGTGCAGGCGCTGGTCGAGCAGCACCAGCGCGAGCGCACCGAGAGCGCCGCCGAGGGCGAGCGGATCCGCAGCTCGGCCGAGAAGCACGCGGCGACCGTGACCGAGAAGGCCACGGCCAAGGCGACCACCCTGGTCACCGACGCCGAGCGCAAGGCCGCCGCCCTCGTCGCCGACGCCGAGCGGACCGCGTCCGGCCACGTGCGCAGTGCCGAGGCCACGCGCGATCGCGTGCTGTCCCAGGCCGAGCAGCGGGCCAAGCGGGCCGACGAGGACTTCGAGATCTCGCTGCGGGCCCGGCGTACGGAGGCCAGCCGCTCCGAGGCCGAACGGCTGCGGGTCTCGACCGCGGAGGCCACCCACCGGGTGGCCGAGGCCAAGGCGACCGCCACGACACTGGTGACCGAGGCCGAGGCGCAACGGGTGCGCACGATCGAGCAAGCGGAGCAGCGGCGGCAGGAGATCGAAGCGCTGCGGGCGCAGGCGCTCAGCCAACTACGCGACGTGCGGACGCTGCTCGCCGGCCTGCCCCCGGAGACCGAACCCGAGACGGAGCCCGAACCCCAACCGCAGGTCCCGGTGGCCGCGGCGCCGGAAGCCGCGGTGGACCCAAGCCGTACGCGTCCGATCAGCACTGACACCGCCGGCGCGTCCGGCCCTGCAGCGGTAGGGCGCGCTCACGGTCCGAAGTCACGCTCCGGGAGGGGCTGAGCCCCACCGCCCGTCTCGTGCGGGTGGTTTCTCGGCGACTCGATGACACGCTGTCAACAACGTGCCTATCATCCGGGCCAGGTAGTCCGAACTGGCGAGGGAGACAACCGTGACGCGGTTCATGGGTCTACGGGCAGGTCTGGCCGTCGTCGGTGTGACGGTGCTCGGCGTACTGGCCGTCGGCCTGACCCCGGCCGCGGCGGCAGACGGCGCCTTCCTCCGGTTGGCCCATCTCTCGCCGGACACCCCCGAGGTCGACGTATACGTCGTCTCGGTCTCCGACCCCGCGGACACGATCGTGCTCGAAGGCGTCGGGTACGGCGCCGTCTCGGAGTACCAGACCGTGTCGGGAGGGACGTACACGATCAGCATGCGCCCCGCCGGTGCCGCGGCCAGTACCCCGCCGGTGATCTCCACGACGCTCAACACATCCCCCGGCAACGCCTACACGGTGGCCGGGGTAGGCGTGTTCGACGACCTGGGCCTGACCGTCCTCGACGACGACCTCACGCTGCCGCCGGCCGGCCAGTCCCGGGTGCGGGTCGTCCAGGCCTCGGCCAGCGAACCGGAACTCGACATCAGTGTGGATGGTGGCCCGACGCTCGGGACCGACGTCGCCTTCGCCACGACCACCGGTTACACGACCGTCCCTCCCGGCAACTGGACGCTGCGGGTCGACGGGACCGCGGGTCTGGCGGCCACCCTCCCGCTGACCGTCGAGGCCGGCGGTGTGTACTCGGTCCTCGTCCTCGACGATTCCAGCGGCGGCCTGACCGTGGTGACCAGGGTCGACGCCGCCAGTAGCGGCACCGTGCCCGTCGGCAGTGTGGAGACCGGCGCCGGCGGCACCGCGGCCCGCCCAGCCGGATCGCTGGGCCTGCTCGCCGGGGCGACGATGCTGGTGGTGGCCGGGACGCTCGCCGGACGCCGCCGAGCCGCCCTGCGGTGACCCCGCCTCGACCGGCTACTACTGGTCGCTCGGGCTGGCCGGCGATCGGCCGAGGGACGATGCGAGGTCCGCTCGTCACCGGACTGGCCTCGGTAGCCGTCTTGGGCCTGCTGCTCGCCGTGGTCGTCGTCGCCGGCGGATCCGCGGCACCGGACGAACGCGCCCAGGCCCCCGCGACGGCGTCGGCGCCGGTCAGCGGACCGGTCTCGTCGTCGTACCCGGGCTGGGCCCCCACCACCCCCAGCCCGCGGGTGACGCCGAGCGAAGCAATCGCCGCCGGGCTGCGCCCGAGCAGCGTCCGGATCGACGCGATCGACGTACGCAGCGACCTGCTCCCCCTGGCCGTGGACGCCGCGGGGGTCCTGATCCCCCCGGACCCGTACGACGTCGCCGGCTGGTTCACCGGTGGACCGGTGCCCGGTCAGGTCGGCCCGGCCATCATCGCCGGACACGTCGACTCGCGGGCCGGGCCGGGCATCTTCTTCCGCCTGGAAGAGATGACAGTGGGTGACGCCATCGAGGTCACCCGCTCCGATCGCAGCGTCGTGACCTTCGAGGTCACCCGCGTCGAGCAGTACCCTAAGGCCGAGTTCCCCACGGCGCGCGTCTACGGCCCGACGCCGGCACGGGAGCTTCGCCTGATCACCTGTGGCGGCAATTTCGACCCCAGCCGCCGCTCGTACCTGGACAACATCGTGGTGTACGCCGTCCAGCAGGAGGGCATCACCTGATCGAGTAGCCGTGGCGTAGTACCGGACTGGCTACACTCGCGCGGCCTACTCCACGCGACCATTGATGACGGTACGTATCTGACAGGAGACAGTAGATGGCACAGGGGGAAAGCCAGACAGCGACCGAACACGCCTTCGACGTCGTCCTGCGCGGCTATGACCGGCGTCAGGTGGACGACCACATCGCGGCGCTCGAAGCCCGACTCGTCACCACCGGCCGGGAGTGCTCTGAACTGCGCATGCAACGCGACGCCGAGGCCAGCCGGGCGCGTGACCTGGAGTTCCGAGTACGCGACGGCGATCCGGCCGCCACCGCGGCACCGACCGGGTCGCCGGCGCTCGAGGGCTCGTGGTCCTTCGAGGGCCTCGGCGCCAAGGTCGAGTCCATCCTGCGCGTCGCGGTCGAGGAGGCCCAGTCGATCCGCCGGTCGGCCGAGGTGTCCGGTCGCCAGTACGCCGAGGCCGAAGGTCGGCTGCGAACGACGTTCGAGAGCATCTCCGATCGGCTGCAGCCCCTGGTCTCGCGCTTGGACGAGGAATCCTCCTCGGCCCGCGCCGCGGTCGACGACGCCACGAGTGACGCGGGCGCGCTGGAGACCGCGGCCCGGCAGCAGGCTCAGGCGATGATCGACGCGGCGTCGACGACGGCCGCCAGGATGCGCGCCGACGCCGAGACCCGGGTCGAGATCACTGCCCGGCAGGTCGCCGACGTACGGGAAGAACTCGCCCTGGTTCGACAGATCCTGTCCAGCCTGGCCCCGGCGGCCGGCACCCACGCCTCCACCCAGGGCGACGCGACATCGAGCAACGGTCAGTCCGTGTCACGCCCCGACCTGAGCAAGGACTCCGGGCTCCGGGATGGCGCCGCTGGAGCACCGGGCGATGCGGCCGGGCAACAAACGGGCCCGGTTCGGACGCCGAGTCGGTCGGGGGCTGGGCCGGCGTCATCGACGTCAGCCGGATCGACCGCTCCCCCATCGCAGCAGACCATGCCGGTGGGCGCGTTGCCGGGCGGGCGGAACACGCCGCTGTCGCCCGAGGCGCCGACCGAGACCATCGCCCTGCCGTTGTCCGACGTCCCGGACGGGCTGGCCACCGGTGGCGGTCCCAGCCCCGGGCACCGCCAACCGCCGGGCTGACGGTGGGCGCCGGCGGCCCTGACTCTGATCCTGCAACGGCGGGCGGGACCGTGGTCGATCCGCGCCGCAGTCCACCGTGACCGACGTCCGCCCGCCGGCCCGTTCGTCGATGGTCCACGACGAGGCGACTGGTGCCTGGAGCGTCGCCAAGGCGAGCGCGCCCGCAGCGCTCGACGCCACCAAGGCCACGACCGATGACGGCGCTCCCGCGTCGCCGATCGGTGACGATCCGGCCGCACCACGCGACACCCACACTCCCGCACCGGCTGAGGACAACAGTGACGAGGCCGCGCCGACCGGAGCCGCCGGTCCGTTGCCGGCCGAGCAAACGCCCAGGAGCAGGCCGGCTCGCAGCGGGCCCCGGGTGGCGGCCCTGGTCGCCGGGGGGGTCGGCCTGCTCGCCGCGGCGGCAAGCGCCGGAGCGCACGCACTCGTCGCACGCGATCTTCCGGTGCCGGCGAGTCTCGGCGAAGCCACCCTCGGGGCGAACGCCTACGCCCTGTCGCGGTTCGGCGAACTGCCGATCCAGGACAGCCTGGCCGGGCAGGTGCTCAGCGTGCACGTCGGCGTCTACAACGAACTGACCGCCGCCGCCGAGCGACATGCCTCCGTCGCCGGTTCGGCGCGCGAGTTCCTGCTCGTGGTGGCCGTCGTCTCGGCGCTGGCGCTGTTCACGCTGAGCCGGCAGCTCGGCCTCAGCGGACCGGCCGCCGCGGCGGCCGCACTCGTGGGTGGGCTCGCGCCGGCCGTCGTGAGCGCGCAGATCCTGGTCTTCCCCGCCACCGTGGCCGTGATGTGGCTGCTGCTCGCCGGTGTCGTGATCGCCGCCAAGCCCACGACCGCGTCCCTGGCCTGGCTCGGCCGGTTGGTCAGCGCGGTGCTGGTGGCGCTGGCCGCGTTGATCGCACCCCTCGTCATCGCGATGCCCGCTGGGATCTTCGTGGCCGCCGCGATGTCCGGGGTGCTCTTCCGGCGCAGCCGACTGTCGCTGCGGGTCGGGATCTGCGTGCTGGTGTCCGCCGCCGTGGTCGGAGTCCTCCTGCTGGCGCCGGGTGTGTTCGACTCGCCCGACAGCCCGATCCGCCCGGAGACGGCACTGGCCCTCGGGTCGGCCGGCCTGGCCCTGGCCGCCCTGACCGCCTGGCGGGTGCGCTGGCTCCGGCCGGTGGCCCTGGGCTGCCTGCCGATCCTGCTCGTCGCCTTGCTGCCCGTCGGCGGTCAGCCGACCGCCGTGATCGCGACCGTCCCCGTCCTGGCCCTGCTGCTGGTCGGGTTCGTAGAGGAGTGCGCGTTGGGGTCGCGACCGCCGACCCGGCGACTCTGGCACCTGACGGCGGCCACGGTGGCGGTGATCGCCGCGGTGGGCCTGGCCGTCCTGCCGGCCAGCGCCACCGACGCCCAAACGGGCACGCCGCAGCTCGAACTCGGCGAGTGGATCGAGACCAACATCGGCCCCGAGACGACGGTGCAGGTAGCGCCACTGCTCTGGGTCGAGCTGGTACGCGCCGGCGTACGGGAAGGCAGACTGCAGCGCACCGACGAACCGGCGGCTGACGTCCCCGTCCCGACGCTACTGGCCGAGCGCGGCGGGACACACGCCGGGTTGCCGCTGGTGGCCAGGTTCGGAACCGGACCGCTGGCGATCTCGGTGCGGGAGCGGGTGCCCGACATCGAGCAGGCGGTCGCGACGCACACGGCCGAGCAACAGGCCAGCGCCGAGTTCGGCGCCGTCCTGCGCGACAACCCCAACATCGTGCTGCAGGGGACGGCCGGCCCAGACCTGGCCAGTGGCCGGGTGGACAGCCGGGTGCTGACCGTGCTGGCCACCGCGACCGCCGACTTCACCTACAC
>JACCSC010000111.1 GCA_013813215.1 Geodermatophilaceae bacterium
AGGGGCCACGCCCGAGCGAGCTGTCCCTCGCCCAGCTGCGCAGCATGTCGGGTACGACGGTGAGCCTGCCGATCACCTGTGTCGAGGGCTGGAGCGCGAGCGCGACCTGGACCGGCATCCGGGTCAGCGACCTCCTGGACCTGATGGGTCTACCGGCCGACGCCAGCGTCATGGTCGAGTCGCTGCAGGAGGGCGGGCTCTACCGCACGTCGGTGCTGGCACCACCGCACAGTCGGGACCCGTTGACCCTGCTCGCGCTGCAGGTCAACGGCGAGGACCTCAACCTCGACCACGGCTACCCGCTGCGATTGATCGCCCCTAACCGGCCCGGGGTGCTGCAGACCAAGTGGGTGTCCCGGGTGCGGGCCCTGTGAAGGCGCAACCCGCAACATCGAGGTCATCGTGACGGTGGCCCCCACGCTGACCGGGGCGCCGGCACCAGCACCCTCGCCGTACCGCTGGGCCTGGTACCTACCCGGAGTGGTCGCGGTCGGCTGGGGGGTATACGGCCTGCTGACGAATGTGCCGGAGCGGTTCCCGTACGCCGTCTTCGTCGCGCTCGCGATCATCGGGCACGACCTGGTGCTGGCGCCGATCGCGGTGGCGGCGGGTTGGCTGCTCGGCCGGGTCGCCCCTGCCGTGCTGCGAGCCCCCCTGCAGGTCGGCCTGTTCGGGACGGCGGTGCTGCTGGTCGCCGCCACGCCGTACCTGTCCGGACGCGGCGTGAGCGCCGACGTCCCCTCAGCGCTGCCCTTCGACTACCGGGCTCGGGTCCTGGTGCTGCTGGCCGTGCTCTGGGCCGTCATGGCGGCGTGGACGCTGGTCCGCGTCGGCCGCTCCCGCCGCGGGCGGCCAGCAGCTCAGGAGTAGGCCGGCGCCCACCGGGCGAAGCGCTGCAGCGAGCGGTGCAGGCCCCAGCGGGCGAACGGCCGGACCAGCGGCCAGCCGAGCCGGCCCAGCGCCCCGAGTGGCAGGTCCAGATCCTCGGCCCAGATCACCACGGAGCCGCTCCCGTGGGCCTCGACGGCGAACGTTCCGGGTCCCCGCACGATCCGGCCCTCGTGCAGCACCTCGCAGACCCACGGTGGGTCCCACCGGGTGATCCGCATCCGGTCGACCATGCCGACCCGTCCGATCCCGGTCACCGCCCGCAGTTCGTCGCCGACGGAGTGCCCGGTGCCCGAGCTCGCGTGCACCGTCGTACCGAGCATCCACTCGCGTTGCCGGGCCCAGTCGGTCAGCGCCGCCCAGGACTGCTCGGGCGGGGCGGCCACCTCCACCCGGACGCTCAGTTCAGGCATCCCGTACCTCCGCCGCCCGGTTGGCCGGGGCTTGCACAGCGCGCAGCTCCGTCAGCTCCCGGTCGCGCTCGGCGAGCAGTCGATCGCGCTCCTCGAGGCTGTGCGCAAGCTGCTCCAGAACCCAGTCCACCTCGCCCATCCGGTAGCCGCGGGCAGACACCGACAACCGGAGGGCCCGGACGTCCGCGCCGCTGACCGGCCGGTCGTCGGGCAGCTCGACCGGGGTCGAGTCCGGAGGTGCCGCAGCCATCTCCTCGCCGCGGCCGAACGCGAACGACGCGATCAAGAAGAGCACTCCCGAGATGACCACCAGGGCGAGGAAGAACCCGATGAACGTGCCCATGTCGCCGATGGTGTCACGCCCGGTCGGGGGCCAGCGCCGCGAACGCGGTAGGGATGTCCCGGGCCACGGTCACGGCGCTGAACGCCACGGCCCGGACGAACCCGCTCTCGACCAACCCGCCCAGGAAGGTCCACAACGGGTCGAAGACGCCCGCGGGGTCGAGCAACACCACCGGCTTGCCCGACATCCCGAGCGAGCGGGTCGTCCAGACCTCGAACATCTCCTCCAGGGTGCCGATCCCACCGGGCAGGATGAGGAAGGCATCGGCCCGCCGGTCCATCTCCGCCTTGCGCTCGCGCATGGTGTCGACGACCACGAGTTCGTCGGCCTCGACGTCGGCGACCTCGTGGTCGACCAGCCGCTGCGGGATCACGCCCGCAGTGTGTGCGCCACCGGCCCGCGCGGCTGTGGCCACCGCTCCCATCATGGAGACACGCCCGCCGCCGCTGACCAGGTGGTGCCCCCGGGCCGCGATCTCGTGACCTACCTCGGCGGCCAGGTCGAGGTAGCGCGGGTCGATGGTGGACGAGGACGAGCAGAAGACGCAGATCGCGCTCACGGTGGGGGGACCCTCATCGGGCTACCTCACCAGACGCTGCTGACCGGCCACCGGGGGCCGGCTCAGACCTCCACGGTGAGATCGGTGCCGCTGACCTCGACCACGTCGCCGTACCGGTCGATCTCGACCGTGACCTCGGCCGACCCGATCCGCAGCCCCTCGACGCGCAGCCGGCCGACCGGGCTGGGCCGGATCGGGGACAGCTGGAGCCGACCGGACGGTACGTCGGGGCGCAACCCGAGCAGCGCCTGGACCAGCGCCACGGACGCGGCCGCCGACCAGGCCTGCGGGCGGCACGAGGCCGGATACGGCACCGGGCGCAGGAGCTGCCCCCGGGGGTCGCCGGACCACAGCTCCGGCAGCCGGCCGGCGTAGCCGGCACCGGCGGCGAGCAGCCCCTCCACCAGCCCGGCTACGGCGGTGCCGTGCCCCTGTCGGGCCATCGCCGACACCACGATCGCGGTGTCGTGCGGCCAGACCGACCCGCAGTGGTAGCTCAGCGGCCGGTATCCACCGGTCGCCGAACTCATCGTGCGCAGCCCGTAGCCGGAGTCCATGTCCGGCCCGCTCAAGAGTGCGGCGACCCGGGCGGCCTCGGCGTTGTCCAGCAGGCCGGTTCCGAGCAGGTGACCGATGTTGCTGGACAGCGCGTCCACCGGCCGGTGGTCCCGGTCCAGGGCCAGGGCGGGGAACCGCCGTCCGCCGACTGAGGTCCAGAAGCTGTCGCGGAACCGCTCGCGCAGCCGCTGCGCCCACTCCCGGTAGCGCGCGCCACCGGGGCGCCCGAACGCCGCGAGCAGTTCCGCGCCGCACATCGCGGCCTGGTGGGCGTAGCCCTGCACCTCGCACAGCGCGATCGGCGGCGTGGCCAGCCGGCCGTCGTCGAAGCGGACCGAGTCGCCGCTGTCCTTCCACCCCTGGTTGGCCAGGCCCCGCCCCGTGCGGTCGACGTACTGCAGGAAACCGTCCTCGTCGCCCGTCCCCACCACCCAGTCCAGGGCCCGGACCGCCGCGTCCAGCAGCTCCTCGACCTGTCCCGCCGGAAGTCCCCAGCGCCAGGCTTCGTACAGCAGCACCACCCACAGCGGGGTGGCATCGACGGTGCCGTAGTACTGCGCGGGCAGGTGGGTCACCCCGCCGGCTTGGGCCCGGTCCGCTCGCCGCACCTCGTGCAGGATCTTCCCGGGCTGCTCCTCCGTCCGGGGATCCTCGCGGCTGCCCTGCCGGGCGGCGAGCGTCCGCAGCGTCCCGGCCGCCAGCTCGGTGCCCAGCGGCAGCAGCATCCGCGCCGCCCACAGCGAATCGCGGCCGAACAGCGTGAGGTACCACGGAGACCCGGCCGCCAGGAAGACGTCCTCCGGCCGATCGCGGGTGACCATCCGCAGCCCGGACAGGTCGGCCAGCGACTGGGACACCAGCTGGGCCAGTCGCCGGTCGTCGGCGGTCACCACCGGTGCCGGCCACCGGGCCGAGGAAGGAGCCGCCGCGACCACGCCGTCGGCGTCGCTCACCTCGAGCGTCCAGCCGAAGTCGGCCTGGTCACCGGGCGCCAGCGCCAACGCCCAGGTCACCCGGACGCCGTGACGGGTGCGGGTCACCTGACCGGCTGGTGAGGGCGTGACCGTGACCCGTAGACCGCCGCGGCTCCAGACCACCCCGTCCGAGGTGATCGAGGCGACGGCCGGTACGCCGACACCGCCCTGCTTGACGTGCTCGATGCCGGCGAAGTCGCAGCCCAGCTCCACACTCGCCGTGGTGGTCACCGGCCGGTTCGCCGTCGAGGACAGCCGCAGCGTCTCGCTCAGCCCGCCCGGTACGACGCGGCGCCACCGGTCCAGTCGGACCGTCGGGTCGGGCTCGTCGTCGCCCAGCTGGCGCAGGACGGCGACGAACTGGTAGCCGCCACCACCCACCGGACCGCTGGACAGGGTCTCCGGCTCCCGCCCGCCGACGTGCACCTCGGCCCGCGACAGGACGCGGACGTCGGCGTGGAAGACCCCCTGCGCTCCAGTGGCCTGCAACTGGCCGTCGGCCGCGGACAGCGCGGTGGTCGGCGCGGCCAGACAGACCGCGAGTTCGTGCAGCATCGGCTGGACCGACCGGGTGACGGGGTGCAGCGCAGCCACCGGCACCGGGTCGGTGCTCGGTCGGCTGGTCATCTCGGCGCCTTCCCGGTCGCTGACTGGCGGAAATGCGGGCTACTTGACAAGTGGACCCTGTCCGCCGCAGTCTGCCATCGTAGTTGGAACGATCCAAGAGCCCATCCCGAGGGCGACGACGGAGGCGCAGTGGCAGCCCGCCCGACCCTGGAGAGCGTCGCGCTGCGCGCCCAGGTGTCGCGGCAGACCGTGTCCAACGTTCTCAACAGCCCGAACATCGTCAGCCCCAACACCGCCGATCGGGTCCGCCAGGCCATCGCCGACCTGGACTACCGACCCTCCCGCGCGGCCCGCCAGCTCCGCACCCGGCGCTCGATGACGCTCGGCCTGCGGCTGGAACCCGACCGCGGCGGGATCAACGGCAGCGTGCTCGACCGCTTCCTGCACGCGGTCGTCGCCGGGGCCCAGGCCGCGGCGTACCGGGTCCTGCTCTACACCGCCGAGGACGACGTGGCCGAGATCGCGGCGTACGACGATCTGCTCACCGGCAGCGACCTCGACGGCTTCCTGCTCACCAGCACCCATCACGGCGACCCCCGGACGGCCTGGCTGGCGCTGCGCGAGATCCCGTTCTCCACGTTCGGCCGACCGTGGGGCGCACCCGAGCGCAGGCACTCGTGGGTGGATGTCGACGGCGCGGCCGGCAGCGCCGCGGCGGTCCGCCACCTGCGCGAGCGCGGCCATCGCCGGATCGCCTTTCTGGGCTGGCCGGCGGGCTCCGGCGTGGGCGACGAT
>JACCSC010000128.1 GCA_013813215.1 Geodermatophilaceae bacterium
TCACCGCTCTGGCGGCGTAACGAGTCGAATCGATCAGCACGGCCATCGACCGAGTCGCCGCCGACGTACAGCGCTTGCGCGACATCGTCGCGTGCGATTCCGGCTAAACTGGAGCCCACGCAGTCAAGACGGACGTGGGTCGTCAGATACCCCGTAACTTTCGACTTATCGCTCGCCATTTCGCGGTAAAACCGCAGGTCAGCACATCGTAGACGACATAACTGCTTACAAGCGGGTGGTCGCAGGTTCGAGACCTGCCGCGCCCACATTGCTCCCTGACCTGCCCGTTTGCAGGATTTTAGTGTGCCGGGGTCTTGGCACAGCGCTCAAAATCCTAACTTTCGACCGTGCGTGTGGCGTTGGAGGCCCTGGAACGGGACTGGATGCAGCACGTGGCGCTCGCAGAACAAGGCGTCCTCGACCCAGCGGATCTACTCGACGGCGGCCCGACAACTGATCGACTTCCTCGACTCGGCCGGCCGGCTGCGCGCCCCGGAGGCACTGACGAAGCGAGACATCGAGGCGTTCATGGAGCACATGACGACCACCCGCTCGGCGTCGACGCCGCCCAAGGGGCAGGACACGGCGAACCTGCTCGACCCGCCCGTCCAGCGCCGGGCGGGTCATCGGGCAGTCGACCGGCCGAGCAGCCGCCGCCGATCGCTCCCGGTCACCGACAACGCGAACGAAGACTTGCCGACATCGACCGCGACCACGACCGTCGAACCCATCCGGACCGACTGCTCGCCTGACGCCGCACAGCACGTTCTGACACGACCCACCTCCGGGGCGCCGGAAAGCCAGGCGCGGCAACACCCGACCCTCAAGGAAGAGACCTGACGGGTCCCTTCTGGCACCTCCGGAGGTGTCCGTGAAGGACGAAGCCCGAGTCCTATCGGCTTACGCGGCTACTGCGGGATTAGAGGACCCTGACGGCCAAGAAGATTATCGCCAGGACGGCTAGGACGACGAGAAGGATGTACAGGAGGTTTCTAGGCACAATGGTTCCTCTCCGAGTGAGCGCAACTGGGCGGAACGCCAGCCTAGCGGTGCAGGACGCAGCAGTGGTTGTCCGACTGATGGCGGTGAGGCGCGCTGTGAACCTCCCGACGGTCCGGCTAACGGCACCTGCCGGCGTCGGCGGTCAGGCCATCTACATCCAGCACGACAACGGTGACGTGACGGTCTACGGCCACATCGAAACGATCTACGTCGATGCCGGCCAGCAGGTGGTGGCCGGCCAGGAGATCGCCGGCGTGGGCAGCCGCGGCTTCTCCACCGGTCCGCACCTGCACTTTGAGGTGCAGCAGGGCGGAATCGGCGGCACCCGGGTCGACCCGCTGGACTGGCTCGCCGCACGCGGTGTCTACCTCTAGTCGCTGGGTCGCAAGCCCGCCAAGGTGACCTTGACCAGCCGACGGACCGCGGCCTTCGACGGCAGTGCGTTCGCGGCGGACAGGGCGTGCAGGCAGTAGCTCGCCAGCTCGTCGGGCGCGACATCGTTTCGGAGGTCGCCGGTCGCGACGCCGGCCCTCAGCAGCTCTCGGATCATCTCGTGGAGCTGATGCTGCGCACGACCGACCTGCTCGTCTCGATGCAGCAGCGCTTCGAGCGCGCCGTCGTGGTGTCCGTGTGACCCGTGGGAGATGAGTGCGTAGGCGTCGAGCACTGCTTCGAGTCGCTCGCCCGCTCCGCCCGGTCGGTCTCGGACTTCAGCGAGGTGTTCGAGGTGCCCGGCGATTTGCCGTTCGTGCCAGGCGAGCAGGATCGCTTCGACGTCCGGAAAGTACTTGTACAGCGTCGCCCGTCCGATGCCCGTCTGCTCGGCGATCTGCGACATCGTGACGGACCGGAGGCCGTGGTCGGCCACCAGCGCATCGGTGGTCTGGAGGATGGCGTCTCGTACGGCGCGGCGATGCGCCTCGATCGTGCTGTTCCACAGCCTTGGCACCCGTTGAATGTACGGCGCGATCTTGCAAGACATCGCGTCTTGATGAAAGACAAGCTGTCTTGTAAACTGCCTGGGCAAACCGGAAACCAGTGGAGGACGTCCGCATGACTGAGCCGCCCCTCGACCCCGACACCGATCACGATGTCGCCGTGCAGCCCCGCCGCGCAGCGAGCACAGCCACCCCGCGCTGGGTGAAGGTCGCGGGGGTCGTCGCCCTCGTAGTGGTCTTGGTGTTCCTCGCCTTGCTGCTCACCGGTGGTGGTGACCACGGCCCAACTCGCCACACCCAGCTGAGCATGGTCACGGCATCCACAGCAGCGCAGCCGTGACCATGCCGCCCCGGCTCCGTCGCTTCATGCTCACCGCACACGTCGTTTCCTCGGTCGGCTGGCTGGGCGCGGTGGCCGCCTCCCTGGCCCTCGGCCTGGCCGGGCTGACCAGCCGGGACGCTGAGACGCTGCGCGCCGTCTACCTCGCCATGGAGCTGATCGGCTGGTTCGTCCTCGTTCCCTTGAGCCTGGCCTCCCTGCTCACCGGGCTCGTCCAGGCCCTGGGCACCAGGTGGGGGCTGTTCCGGCACTACTGGGTCGTGTTCAAACTCGTGATCAACGTGTTCGCCGCCGCCGTTCTGCTGCTGTACATGCAGACCCTCGGCTATCTGGCCGGAGTCGCGGCCTCCGCGGGGTCAGATCTCAGCGAGCTGGAGAGCCCTTCCGCCGCTCTCCACGCCGGCGGTGCCCTGCTGCTCTTGCTCCTGGCCGCGATGCTGTCGGTGTACAAACCGCGAGGTCTGACCCGGTACGGACAGCGCCGGCAGCACGAACAGCACGCAGTGTCGCGGTCCTAGGGCCCGAGCCTCAGCGCCCACTGGCGGCCTCAGTGTCCCGAGGGTGGGCCGCCGGCTCGGATGCCGGCTGTGGCCTCGGCCCGCGCAGCGTGAGCGCGGCCAGTACCGCGCCGGCCAGGGCGACGAGACCCGCCCCCAGGAAGGCGGCGGAGAACCCGTCCGCGAGGGCGGGCCGGCTGCCGAGTTGATCAGCGCCGTAGGAGGCGGCCACGGCCGTCATGACGGCCAGCCCGAGGGCGGAGCCGACCTGGTAGCTCGTGTTGACGAGGCCCGCGGCCAGGCCACCCTCGTCGGGGCGAGCCGACGAGATGGCGGTGCCCAAGGAGGGGATGAACGCCAGCGACATGCCAAGCGCGGCGACCAGTGACGCCGGGAGGACGTCGACCCAGAACGTGCCGCCGGGGCGGATCAGTGACAGCCAGCCCATACCGACGGCGAGGACCGTCAGGCCGGCCACGATCATCGTCTTGGGCCCGAACCGGTTGATGGCCGGCGGCGCCAGAGCGATCATGCCGATCATGATCAGGATGGTCATCGGCAGCAGGGCCGCACCGGACGGGAAGGCGCTGTAGCCGAGCACCTGCTGCAGGTACAGGTTCAGGAAGAACCACATGGGGATCCACGCTGCACCGAGCAGCAACTGGGCGAGGTTGGCCGCACCGAGGTTCGGGGTGCGGAAGATCGACAGCCGCATCAACGGCTCGCGGCGCGTGCCCTGGATGCCCAGGAAGACGCCGAGCAGCACTACGGCGGCGAGGAGCACTCCCCACGTCTGCGCTGATCCCCAGCCGACGGCGGGGGCACGCACGATGGCGTACACCGCAGCGCCGAGCCCGGCGGTGACAGTGACCGCTCCTACGACGTCGATCGAACCGCGGGCGCCCGTGCTACCGCCGGGCATCAGCTTCGGTGCCGCGACGAGCGCGACCAGAGCGATCGGGATGTTGATGTAGAAGACCCAGGGCCAGGACAGGTATTCGGTGAGCACGCCGCCGAGGAATACCCCGGCGGTGCCGCCGGCGGGTGCCGCGGCGCCGTACAGGGCCAAGGCCCTGGTCAGCTCCTTCGGATCCGCGCCGAACAGCATGAACAACAGCGTCAACGCCGACGGAGCGATCAGCGCCGCACCGACGCCCTGCAAGGCGCGGCCGGTCAGCTCGACGCCGACAGTGCCGGCGACGCCGGCGATCACCGATCCGATCAAGAGCACCGCCCAGCCCGTGCTGAACATCCTGCGGGCACCGAACATGTCCGACAGCCGCCCACCCAGCAGCAGCAGACCGCCGAAGGCGACGACGTAGGCGTTGAAGACCCAGGACAGGTTCTCGGCGGCGAAGCCGAGGTCTTCCTGCATCCTGGGCAGGGCCACCCCGATGATCGAGGTGTCCATGATCACCATGAACTGGGCGGCGGCGATCAGCCCCAGCGCCCACCCTCGCCGAGCTGGCCGCGTGGTGTCGACTCCAGACATTGCACATACTCCCTACCTGTAGAGGGTATCCTGGTGTTGCGGAGCATACACCTGGGGGGTATAGTGTCAAGAGATCGTCGGAGGGCCGCCGACACGGATCAGAAGGGAACCGCGTGACAGTGACGCGACAGACCGCCGAGTACGGATACATCCACCGCAAGGACGACTACCTCAAGCGGCTGCGCCGCATCGAGGGCCAGTCCCGGGGCCTGCAACGGATGGTCGAGGAGGAGCAGTACTGCATCGACATCCTGACCCAGGTGTCGGCGATGACCAAGGCGCTGCAGTCCGTGGCCCTGGGCTTGCTCGAGGAGCACCTGAGCCACTGCGTCGTACAGGCCGCGGCGGCCGGCGGCCCGGCCGCGGAAACGAAGGTCAAGGAAGCCACGGAGGCCATCGCCCGGCTGGTGCGCTCCTGACCCGAAGTTCAACCCGAAACACACCCACACACCACGGCGAGCTTGCCCCGAGCAGCCGCCCGAAAGGAACTTCCTGACATGAGCTCATCGACCTTCACCGTCGTCGGCATGACCTGCAGCCACTGCGTGAACGCGGTGACCGAGGAGGTCAGCCAGCTTCCCGGCGTCACCGACGTCGACGTCGACCTCGCCTCCGGCGGGCTCACGATCACCAGCGACGCCCCCGTCGACGAGTCCGCCGTACAGGCGGCCGTCGAGGAGGCCGGCTACGAGCTGTCGGTGCGATGAATGCTCCGACCAAGATCGGCGTCTTTGCGCTGGGGCTGGTCGCCGCTTTCGGCGCCGCCGTCGGCATCGGTAGCGCCGTAGGACCGATCGGGGCGGCCGGCGCCGCGTCCGAGCACGACGCCGCCCCCGACGGGCACAGCGACACCGACGCCAGCAGTGGCGATGTCGGTGGCCAGGGAGCCGACAGTTTCCCCGGCGGGCTGATGGTGTCCGAGCAGGGCTACACGCTCGCAGTGAGCCAGGACGACCTGCCTGCCGGCGAGGCGGTGTCCGTGGGCTTCCGCGTGCTGGGACCGGACGGTGAACCGATCACGGAGTACGACGAGACCCACGACAAGGACCTGCACCTCATCGTCGTCCGCCGCGACCTCAGCGGCTTCCAGCATGTCCACCCCGAGCTGTCCGACGACGGGACCTGGAACACGGACGTGGCCCTGACCGCAGGGGAGTGGCGCATGTTCGCCGATTTCGCCCCGGCGGGGCACGGGG
The DNA here is from genome assembly GCA_013813215.1 of Geodermatophilaceae bacterium. GTDB lineage: Bacteria > Actinomycetota > Actinomycetes > Mycobacteriales > Geodermatophilaceae > JACCSC01. Next base: position 5,466 of record JACCSC010000128.1, read on the forward strand.
ACGCCATCATCCTGGGAGCCGACGTCTCGGTCGCCGGTGGCTACCAGCCGCAGACCCTGCCGCCTGCCGCCGCGACCGACGATGTCGACGGGTACGTCGTCACGCTCGACGGTGAACTGATACCCGGTCGGGAGTCCGAGCTGACCCTGTCCGTCAGCCGGGACGGGCAACCGGTCACGGACCTACAGCCTTACCTGGCCGCCTACGGGCACCTGGTGGTCCTGCGCGACGGTGACCTGGCCTACCTGCACGTCCATCCCGCCGGCCAGCCCGATGACGGGGTCACCGAGCCAGGTCCGGGCATCACCTTCTACGCCACCGTTCCTAGCGTGGGGGAGTACCGGCTGTTCCTGGACTTCCAGCACGACGGCGTGGTGCGCACCGCGGAGTTCACCGCCCTAGCGGAAGGCGGCCACGGCGGATGACGAGGAGAACGATATGAGCACCGCACCGCACACCACGACCGCAACCGTCGAGGCGGGGGGTAGCCAGGTCGAGCTCGTGATCGGGGGCATGACGTGCGCCTCGTGCGCGGCGCGAATCGAGAAGCGGCTCAACAAGATCGACGGCGTTACGGCCACGGTGAACTACGCCACCGAGAAGGCCAAGGTCAGCTACGCCGAGGGCATCGGCCACGACGACCTGATCGCAGTGGTGGAGAAGGCCGGCTACGCGGCCCGGGTGCCCGAGCCACCGCGCCCGGCCGGCACGCCGGCGGAAGCGGTGGACCACGACCCGGTCCGGTCCCTGCGCCAGCGCTTGCTCGTGTCGCTGGTTTTGACGATCCCGGTGATCGCGATGGCGATGGTTCCGCCCTTACAGTTCACCTACTGGCAGTGGCTGTCGTTGACGCTGGCCGCGCCGGTCGTCCTGTGGGGCGCCTACCCGTTCCACAAGGCCGCGTGGGCCAACCTGCGCCACGGTACGTCGACGATGGACACGCTGATCTCGATGGGCACCCTCGCCGCCCTGGGCTGGTCCCTCTACGCGCTGTTCTTCGGCACCGCCGGCGTACCCGGCATGCGGCACCCCTTCGAGCTCACCATCTCCCGGATGGACGGCGCCGCCAACATCTACCTGGAGGCGGCCGCCGGCGTCACCACGTTCATCCTGGCCGGCCGCTACTTCGAGGCCCGTTCCAAGCGGCGGGCCGGCGCCGCCCTGCGGGCGCTGCTGGAACTCGGGGCCAAGGAGGTCTCGGTCCTGCGCGACGGGCGGGAGGAGCGGATCGGTGTAGACCAGCTCAGCACCGGCGACCTGTTCGTCGTACGGCCGGGGGAGAAGATCGCCACCGACGGCGTCATCGCCGACGGCTCCTCCGCGGTGGACGCATCCATGCTCACCGGTGAGTCGGTACCCGTCGAGGTCGGGCCCGGTGACACCGTGGCCGGCGCCACCGTCAACGCCGGCGGCCGGATCGTCGTGCGCGCCACCCGCATCGGCTCCGACACGCAGCTGGCCCAGATGGCCAGGCTGGTCGAGGAGGCGCAGAACGGCAAAGCTGAGGTGCAGCGCCTCGCCGACCGGGTGTCCGGAATCTTTGTCCCGATCGTCATCGCGCTCGCGGCGGCGACCCTCGGGTTCTGGATCGGCACCGGGGCCGGCCTGGCCGCCGGGTTCACCGCGGCCGTCGCCGTCCTCATCATCGCCTGCCCCTGCGCGCTGGGTCTGGCCACCCCGACGGCGCTGATGGTCGGCACCGGCCGGGGTGCGCAGCTGGGCATCCTCATCAAGGGCCCCGAAGTGCTCGAGTCCACCCGGAAGATCGACACCGTCGTGCTGGACAAGACCGGCACCGTCACCACCGGACGGATGACGCTGCTCGAGGTCATTCCCGCCGCCGGGGAAGACGCGGAGCAGGTGCTGCGACTGGCCGGGGCCCTGGAGGACGCCTCCGAGCACCCCATCGCCCAGGCCATCGCCGTCGGCGCCGCCCAGCGCACCGGCACCCTCCCCGCCGTGGCCGACTTCGCCAACGTCGAGGGGCTCGGCGTGCAGGGCCTCGTCGACGGGCACGCCGTACTCGTCGGACGCACCCGGTTCCTGGCCGACTGGTCGCTCCCGCTCTCGACCGAGCTCGCGGCGGCGAAGACGGCCGCCGAGGCGGACGGCAAGACCGCCGTCGCGGTCGGCTGGGACGGGCGCGCGCGCGGCGTTCTCGTGGTCGCCGACGCCATCAAGACGACCAGCGCCGAGGCCATCACCCAACTCCGCGCGCTCGGCCTCACCCCGGTCCTCCTCACCGGGGACAACGAAACCGTGGCCCGGACGGTGGCCGCGCAGGTCGGCATCGACGACGTCATCGCCGAGGTCCTGCCGCAGGACAAGGTCGACGTGATCAAACGCCTGCAGGGCGAAGGCAGGACCGTCGCGATGGTCGGCGACGGCGTCAACGATGCCGCCGCCCTGGCCCAAGCCGACCTCGGGCTGGCGATGGGCACCGGCACCGACGTCGCGATCGAAGCCTCCGACCTCACCCTGGTGCGAGGGGATCTCCGGGCCGCCGCGGACGCCATCCGGCTGTCCCGCCGAACCCTGGGAACCATCAAGGGCAACCTGTTCTGGGCCTTCGCCTACAACGTGGCCGCCCTCCCGTTGGCGGCCGCCGGGTTGCTCAACCCCATGCTGGCCGGGGCGGCGATGGCGTTCTCGTCGGTCTTCGTCGTCACCAACAGCTTGCGGCTGCGACGGTTCAAGGCACTGGCCGCCAACCGGGTCGACGGTGGCGCCGCGGTGGACTACCGCCCCGGCGGGCCCCAGCCCGTCATCGGGGCAAGCGCCTCCGCCGGCTGACCGTCACGCGCCCGGCCACACGGGTCGGGCGCGGGCGGCAGCGTCGAGCAACGGCTGCGCGTCGAGGTCGTGCACCGTCTGGGCGATGTCCTGCTCCGCCCACTGGCAAACGATGCGCAGCCGCCCGGGCGGGGGCAACGGCCACAACCAGTAGTCGCGGTCGACCGATCGCGGCCCGCCGCCGCCACCTCCGCCGGTGAGCACCGGATGGTCCGGTTCCCACTTCCGATCGTCTGGCTGGTGCGGCCGGTGGTGGTCCTGGTTCGGCTGTTCGCACCAGGCAGGCGGATCCACGTTGGTGACCCGCCGGCGGTCGGCGAGCTCGAAGCCCCACTTCAGCCGCCCGGCCTGCCAGGCCGGGCCCATGTCGTGGGGATAGGGACCGTCGAACACCTCGCTGCTGAGATCCCGGCGGCGACCACGCAGCGGGCCGCGTACCCGCACACCCAACGTCATCCCCAGCCCGGTCGGGAACGCCCGCATTCCGGTCAGGAATACCACGGTTGTGTCGGAGCACCCGAGAACCAGCTCGACCGGGACGATGCCCGGTATCACGTCCTCCGGCGGGCCGGACCAGAGCGGTTGTGCCTGCGGGCTCGGGTCATCGTCAGGCGGTGCCGGTGGGTCCGGAAAGAAGTCCACGCGCGCTCCCGGGGCGAAGGTTCCGCAGCCGGCCTGCGGCGAACGACGGGCCGCTAGGCCGAATGCCAGGCGACGGTACCCCGGCGGCGCCAGCCAGTCCGGCCGTCACCTCGGTAGCCGGTCAGTGGCCGTGGCCGGGATCCCCGCCGATGTCCTGACCGTGGTCGTGGTCGCGGTCGCGGTCGGGCGCGTGGCCGTGGCCGTGACGGCCCTCAAGGACCAGGCGGCGTCTCGGCGGGTCGCTCGGACCGATTAGGTCGCGGCGGATCTGCCGGAGTTCCGCTTCGTCGAGATCATGACCCTGCTCCAGTCGGTCTCGGAGCGGCTGCCACCAGTCGCGGTCGCCACCGGGCTTGTGCCGCCCGGTGCCGGGGCAGATCTGGATGAACCGTCCGGTGCTGGGGCGACCGGAGCTGTCGATGACGAACAGCAGGTAGTAGCCGACGACGGCCACTGCCGGGTTGTCCGGCACACGGGCGACGAGCACGTTGCCCTTGTCGCGCCGGAACCCCAGGGTGATGTGACGTTGGTCGGGGTTGAAGTTGTGCGTGACGGTGCCGCAGCGCACGAGTACCACTGCCTGGATGTCGGCGGCGTCCGGGGTGCGGATGTCGAAGTCGTCGCCGTGGCACGCCTGCTGCGCGGCGTCGGTGATGGCCGGGCGAGGTCCGCAGAAGTACCACGGTTCGAAGATCTCGATCCGCAGTTCGCGGTTGGCGATGCCTGAGCTGGCGTTGAAGTTCGATCCGGCGACCCAGACCGCGCCGTCGGGCATGAGCAGGGCGACGCTGTGGTAGCCGCGCACCCGCTCGGCCTCGGGCAGAACGCTCCAGCTGTTGGTCGCCGGATTGTACAGCTCCGGTCGCTTGACCCCGGTGGCGTCGCTGGAACCGTTCTTCAGGCCGCCTTCGGCGAAGACCTCCCCGGTCGGGAGGATCACGGTGTCCAGGTTCTCCCGGACGGGGTTCATGTCGCCTGACTGGGGGTAGCCGGTCATGGTCCGGACGGTGGCCGTCCAGCCGGCGCCGGGGTCGTCGGTGTCGAGGACGAACGGCGTGGAGCCACCGGCGACGAGCACCCGGGCCCGGTACTTGTCCGCCGGTGACAGCGGCAGCAGGACCGAGCTGGTGTCCTGGGCGAACCCGTTGTCGTAGATGCCCTCCGGGGCGGGACTGATCACGTGGTCCCAGTCGGTCGCGTCGCCGTACGGGTGCCACTTCTCCAGGTTGCCGTTGGTCATCGGCGTCGTCGTGAGCACGGTGCCGTCGGGCAGGACGTGCAACCTCGGGTACTCGAACCGGCGGGCGTCGACAGTGTCGATGTTGGCGTAGTCCGACGATCCGACGATCGACCAGGTGCCGCTGTTCGGGTCGTACAGCTCCAGCGAGTTGTTGTTGTGCCGGGAGTCGTCGACCTCGGGGTGGCCGGACACCGCCAGCACCCGGCCGTCGGGCAGGACCAGGAGGGTGGGGTACCACTTGCCGCCGGTCTTCTCGATGTCCTTGCTGGCGGCCACCTCCGCCGACCGCTGGGTGACCATCTTCCCGGTCGCGTGCCAGAGGTCGTCGGCCGGATCGAAGAGGTAGGCGTCGCGGATGCCGATGAAGTGACTGCCGGGGTGGATGCCGCCCCCACCCCAGTTGCGGGTGCCGCCGGCGGCCAGCACGCGCCCGTCGGCGAGCAGGGCGTGGCCGGAGCAGAACAGGTCGACGTTCCCGGGCAGCCCGGTGACCTTGGTGATGCCGTGGGTGGTGCAGTCGAACAGGCGGGTGTGGTCGACGTCCCCGCTGGCGTTCAGACCGGCGTCGTGTTGGTCGCCGCCGAAGTACACGATCTTCCCGGTCGGCAACAGCGCCGCGTGCACGGCCAGGATCTCCGCCGCGTCGTCGCCGCCGACGCGGTACCAGCGGCCCCGGAACTCCTCCACCACGACCGGCTTGCTGGGCCGAGAGATGTCCTCACACAGCCGCTGCACCGCGGTGACCACGTCCCCCACCTCGAGCTGCCCGCTGACACCCACCGTCACGGTGTCCCCGCCACTGGCGGCCGAGCCGCGGAAGATGCCGTCGACGTAGACGTCCACCCGCGCCCCAGGGGCGACGTCGACGACCCGGACCGCGTTCTCGCACGAGTACAGCGGGGACAGGACCGTCGGGGGACCCAGCCGTTCGAGCTTGTCGACGGGGACGCTCGCGGACTTCGAGCTGACCAGCCCGCAGCCCTTCTGGACCGCGTAGATGTCGTCGCCCGCGATGAGCAGCGGTGCTACCGGTACGTCCACCTCGTCGGCGTCCACCGTGCGCTCACCGATCGGCGCGCCCAGGAAAGTCGAGTACACGTAGACCCGGCCGCCGACATGCAGGTTGCTCACCCGCACCGCGGCACCGCATTCGTACAGCGGGTCGTGCACCTTCGGCGTGGGCAGCGAGGCCGGGGCCGCGTCGACCAGGACGCCGACGCCGGGCGCGCTCAACTCGCCGCACAGCTCCTGAACGGCGGTGATGGTCACGCCGCCGGCCAACGGAGGGACCAGGAAGTCGTAGGTGCCGTCGACCGGTGACTCGGCCTGCCCGAGTTCCGCGCTGTCCGCGCTGATCGTGACCCGGGCACCCATGATGAGGCCCGAGACGACGACGGTGGTGTTGGCCTCGCACAGGGGCGGTACGACGTCCGTGGCCGGGACCGGGGTGTTGTCCCCCACCATGACCGGTGCCGCGTCGGCGCTGCTCAGCTTGCAGCGTCCGAGTAGCTCCTGGCGGGCGCTGACCGTCTCACCCAGGACCAGGGGCGGATTGACGCCCATCCACAGCGAGTCGAGGTCGAAGCAGGCCGACTGGTTCGGTCCGGCGCTGCGCAGCAGGGTGACCTGCGCGCCGTGCACGATGTTGCTGACCGTCACCCGCCGCTCGCACTCGTGCAGCGGGGCATCCACCACGGGCGTCGGCAGGGACTGCAGCTTCTCCACGAGGACGTCGACCGGCGGGCCGTCGGTGACGACACCCGGTGCGCCGCAAGCCTCCTGCTGGGCCTTGATGTCCATCCCGGCGGCCAGCGGCGTACCGAGATGGAAGCGGGCGTTCCCGTCGTAGCTCTCGCCGCTCGCCAGCGGGTTCACACCGTCGCGGAGTTCGACCTTGGCGCCCGGCACCAGACCCTCGAGCCAGACGCACTCACCGCACTGGTTGAGGTGGCTGCGGAACGCGACCGGGCCGATCACCGGCGGTTGGGCCTGCACCTGGACCGTCTCGGGCGAGCTGATGCTGGTCTCGACGCCGACGGTCTGCGTGGCCGCCACCTGCTGCCCGGCGGACAGCGGGCTGGTGAGACTGAAGACGTCGTCAGACCACGACGCCACACCGGTGCCGACGGGCACGCCGTCGGCAAGGACGGTCACCGTGGCGCCGGTGAACTGGCCCTGGACACGAACCCGCGAGCTGCACTCCGACAACGGACCTATCACCCGAGGGGGTAGCAGTGCCATGACAGCTCCTCTCAGAAGCTTCCACCGTTCGGCGTCTCCATGAGTAAGAGCGGGCAATGCAGCCCGAAATACCACTGTTTGCGGCGGAAGCGGGGCGATGTCGGCGACAAGGGTGCCCACCGGCGTCCTCGAGCAGTCCCTGGCTACGGCCGGGTGGATGCCGTGGCCTGGCGATCTGGCCATTCCTTGATCATCGGATTACTCTCTGCCTCGCTCGCACCGCATTGGGTAGCCACGGCGTCCGGCAAGGCGGTGCAGTACGCGGACCGACCCGCCCGACCCCGGGAGTGCCAGTGGTAAGAGCAGCCCGCCGTAGTGTTTCTGCGTCCTTGCTGGTGTTGGGGATGACCCTCGCCGCACCGGGGACGGCGTTCGGTCACCCGCCGAGCGCCGATGACGACGGCGTCGTCGACGATGCCGGTAGCTACGAGAGCGCGGCGGGTGGCTCCGGGCAGCACGGCGAACTCGACGGGCACCTGCCTCCTCGCCAGGAGGGCGTCGAGCTCGTCAGCAAGCTGCAGTTGACCGACGTGCCGGGCGGGATCGCTGACGTCACCGTCTTCGAGGACACCGCCTACTTGGCGGCGTACAGCACTCCCTGTGGCGAGGGTGGCGTGCACGTCGTGGACATCTCCGACGTCGCCAATCCGGTGGAGATCGGGTTCATTCCGACCGGCGAAGGAAGCTTCGTCGGGGAGGGCGTCCAGGTCATCACGGTGCGAACTCTCCGCTTCCGCGGGGACGTGCTGATCTTCAATAACGAGATCTGCGGCGACTCGGAGACCGCTGTCGGTGGGGCGACACTGGTGGATGTCACCGACCCGGCCAACCCTGAGATCCTGGCCCCCGGCTTCGGTGACTTCGATACAGCCGGTGTCCCCGACGGGGACGACGTGGCCCATCAGGTGCACAGTGCTTTCGCCTGGTCGGCCGGGCTCAAGGCGTACGCCGTGCTGGTCGACGACGAGGAGTCCGAGGATGTGGACATCTTCGACATCTCCAATCCCCGGCGGCCGGTCAAGATCGCGGAGTACGACCTGGCGGAGCTGTTTCCGCGGACTCTTCAGCCCGAACTGCCGACCCTGACCGAGGTCTTCTTCCACGACGTGATCGTGAAGCGGATCGAGGGGCGGCAGGTCATGCTGGCTTCGTACTGGGACGCCGGCTATGTCGCCTTGGACGTGACCGACCCGGCCAGGCCGCGGTACATCGGCGACACCGATTTCACCGATCCCGACCCGGAGTTGCTGGAATCAACCGGTGACTCCCAGGTGCCCGAGGGCAACGGCCACCAGGCGGAGTTCACCAGGGACAACGAGTTCATCATCGGCGCCGACGAGGACTTCTCGCCGCTGGCGTTGGAGGGCCGCAACCTCACCGATGGCACTGCGCTGAGCGCGGGTCAGGGCAGCGACACCCCCCAACTCGAGGTCGGGGAGTCCATCCAGGGCGAGACCGTCTACGTCGGTCGGGCCTGCGATGCGGATGTGGCGGTACCGCCTGGCGACGGGTCTCAGATTGCGGTGGTCGAGCGCGGGGTGTGCACGTTCACCGAGAAGGTCGCCAATGTTGAGGCGGCCGGGGGTTATACCGCGGTGCTGGTCTTCAACCGCGAGGGCTCCGATGCCTGTAGCACCCAGGCCGGCATGAGCGTCGAGGGCAGCATCCCGACGTTCGGAGTCATCCCTCGGGATCAGGGCTACGCGTTGTTCGACGAGCCCTACGACGAGGAAGCCTGCCTGGCTGGCGACGGCACCCAGACGGCCCCGATCCCGGTCGGAACGGTCGGCGACGAGGTGCTGTTCACGTCCTACTTCGACGGCTGGGGATATGTGCACCTGTTCGATGCCAGCGCAGGCAAGATGGCCGAGCTGGACACCTACGCGATTCCCGAGGCACACGACCCACGCTTCGCCTCCGAGTTCGGGGCGCTGAGCGTGCACGAGGTGGCCACCTCCGCGATCCGGGACAACCGGGCGTACCTGTCCTACTACGCCGGCGGTTTCCGGGTGCTGGAGATCCGGAACGACGAACTCGTCGAGGTGGGCAGCTTCATCGACCGGGGCGGGAACAACTTCTGGGGTGTGCAGACGTTCAGGGCCGACCACACCGAGTACGTCGCGGTGAGTGATATCGACTTCGGCCTGTACATCCTGAGATACTCCGGCGGGAGGCGAGGCTGAGGATCTGCGGCACGGCGGTGACGAAGTCCCGAGGACGGCGTCCAGCAGCGGATCGGCGGTGAGGCCCAACGCCAAGGAGCGCGGCGGCGGCGCCACTGCGGCGCACAACAGGGCCATGGAGGCCCTTACGGGTAGCTATCGTGCAGACATGGGTGGCGGTGCCGGGTCGCAGGGTAGTGCCCGCTGCACAGCGGCACCGCTGCTCCGGCGTGCCGTCACGCATCGGCTCCCCCTCGCGGCTCGGGTTGCCACGGCGGCCGCCATCGTCGCTGTGGTCGTCATCGCACTGACGACCGGTACCAGCCAGGACACCACCCGGCTCACCTCGAGCGTTGGTGGCTCCCCCGACTAGCCCGAACCGGCCCTGGGCGTGGATGCAACCAGCGCGCGGTGCGTCAAGGATTACGACCTGGCGACTCTGGCTCATCGGGACTTCGCGTTCGAGGGGGTCGTGACCGACATTGCAGCCCTGCACCCTGACGCCGATGCGTATGGTCTCTACGTCACGGTCACGTTCGAGGGCGCCGCTGGTTCCGGCCATTCGGACCGGTCCGTGTCGCGGTGACGATGCTCGCCCCGCGCGCCGTCACCTCGGTGGGCACCGTGCAGTACGCCGAGGGCTCCCACCTCCTGTGTCCGGCGAGTCGCGCTTCGGCGGGGCCGCGCTGGACGATCCGATCGCCTTGCCGGGTGGCTTCAGCCTAACGTCTGAACCGGACGTTGCGGCGTCGTGGGCGGTGGTGTTTGACGGCATGAGGTAGCGCCATTGCTGTCTGCGCGGATGGGCGACACCGGCGTGCTCCGACGGATCAGGACGTCCCGAGGACGGCGTCCAACAGCGGGCCGGCGGCCACGCCCAACGCCACGGACAGCACGGCGGCGCCCAGCGCGGCGAAGCGGGCCGTCAGCTCGGCTGGGCGTTCCGCCTGGCCCGGGGCGGCTCTGAACATCGGGCCGATCCAGCGCAGGTAGTAGAACAGGCTGGCCACGGTGTTGACCGCGGCTACGACGACGAGCCAGCCCAGGCCGCCCTCGGCGGCAGTCGTGAACACCGTCAGCTTCCCGACGAAGACCCCGGTCGGGGGTGTTCCCACCAGCCCGAGCAGGCAGACGACGAGCGCGACCGCCAACGCCGGCTGCCCTCGGGCCACACCCTGCCAGTCCGCCACGCGGGGTCCGGCCCGGACCGCGGCGACGACGGCGAAGGCGCCGACGTTCGTGACCGCGTACGCGGCGACGTACAGCGACAGCGACGGCAGCGCCAGTTCCGTCCGGCCGGCCACGGCGACCGCCATCAGCAGGTACCCGACCTGGCTGACGGTCGAGTAGGCGAGCAGCCGGCGTACCGAGTCCTGGAAGAACGCGGCCAGGTTGCCCAGCGTCATGCTCGCCGCGGCCAGGATCGCCACCAGGAGCGGCCAGTCGCCGGGGGCGCCCAGCAGTGGTCCGGCGAGCAGCCGGTACGCCGCCAGCACGGCGCCGACCTTCGGCACCGTCGTGACGAACGCCGCGACGGGCGTGTTGGCGCCCTCGGTCACGTCCGGTACCCAGAAGTGGGCGGGAACCGCGCCCAGCTTGAACGCCAGTCCGGCCAGTACGGCGAGCCCGCCGACGGCGACCGCCACCCGCGGGGCACCGGGCAGGGCCTCGGCCAGCTGGACGTAGCCGGTGCCGCCCCCGGCGCCGTAGAGCAGAGTCACCCCGACCAGCAGCGTGACACCGAGAAACGCGCCCATCAGGTAGTACTTCAGGGCCGCCTCGGTACCGGCGGCGTCCTTCGCGAAGCCGGCCAGCCCGTAGAGCGGGATGCTGGCCAGCAGGTACGCCGCCACGAGCAGCAACAGGTCCGCGGCACCGGCGAGCACGATCGTGCCGAGCGCGGCGAGCAGCAGCAGAGTGTAGAACTCGGTCTCCCGCGGATGGCCGATGACATCCCGGCCCGGCAGGGCCAGCACCAGCAACGTGGCGGCGCAGACCACGATCCGGGCGACGTTCAGCGGGACGTCGACGGCGTAGGCACCGTCGAACACCGGACCGGCGAGCCGACCGGCAGCGACCATCGAGGCGGCGAGGACGGCGACCAGAGTCCCCGCCGCGACGGTCCGGACGATCCACTGCCGCCGCCGGGGCAGGAACAGGCCGAGCACCAGCCCGCTCACCGCGCCGCCGAGCAGCAGCAGTTCGGGCAGCAGCTCGAGCGGTTGCTCGTTCATGGCGCCAGGAGGTCGACGACGGTTCGGGCGGCCGGTTCGATGACGCCGAGCAGCCACGCCGGCAGCAGCCCGACAACGATCGCCAGGCCCATCAGCGGTGCGATCGCCGCGGTCTCGTGCCCGCGGAGGTCGGGGAAGCCGGTGTCCGACCGCGGACCGAGCAGGATCCGTTGCAGCGCCCACAGGAAGAGCCCGGCGGTGACGAGGATGCCGAGCACCGCGAGGACGGTGGCGACCGGCGCCGGGCCGAGGCTGCCGGCGAAGATCTGGAACTCGGCGATGAAGCCGCTGAACCCGGGCAGCCCGAGTGAGCCGAACGCCGCCAGCGCCAGCAGCGCGGCGAACCGCGGAGCCGTACCGGCGACCCCGCCGTACTCACTCATCTCGTAGGTCCTCCGGCGATCCCACATGGCGCCGGTGAGCAGGAACAGTGCGCCGGTGAGCAGTCCGTGGCTGACCATCTGGGTGACCGCACCGGTCACGGCGACCGAGCGGGCGACCGCATCGCCGCCGAGCATCCCGGCGGCACCGAGGGCGAGCACGACGTAGCCCATGTGGTTGACCGACGTGTAGGCGACCAGCCGCTTGAAGCTGGTCTGCGCCAACGCAACCAGGGCGCCCCACAACACGCTGACGACGCCGACGACGACGATCAGCCAGGCCCACGTCTGCCAGACCTCGGGCAGGATGGGCATCGCGATCCGGACGAAACCGAACGTCCCCATCTTCAGCAGCACGCCGGCCAGGATCGCCGAGCCGGCCGCCGGGGCCTCGGTGTGCGCGGGCGGCAGCCAGGTGTGGAACGGGAACGTCGGCGTTTTCACCGCGAGCCCGACGAAGATCGCCAGCAGCACGAGCCCGCCGAAGACCGGCCGGTCGTCCAGCGGTGCCGACCGGGCCAGTTCAACCATGTCGAAGGTGTGCGGATCGCTGCCGACGTACAGGCCGATGAAGCCGAGCAGCAGCGCCAGCGAGCCCAGGAACGTGTAGAGGAAGAACTTCAGCGCGGCCCGGGCCGCCTGGCCGTGCCCCCAGCCGGCGATGACGAAGTACATCCCGACGATCGACAGGTCGAAGAAGACGAAGAACAGGATCAGGTCCAGGGAGACGAACAGCCCCGTGCAGACCGTCTGCAGGAAGAGGAACAGGGCGGCGTACGTGCGGCGGTTCCGGTCCTCGCCCAGCCCGTGGACGGCGCAGGCGAGGAACAGTACGGCGGTCAACGCGACCAGCGGCAGCGACAACCCGTCCACCCCGACGTGGTACGAGCTGCCGACGCCCGGGATCCAGGGCTGCCGCTCCTCGAAACCGAAGCCCTCCGTGACTCCGGGTCCGCCGTCGTAGGTCAACCACACCGCGACGACGAGGACGAGGTCGGCGACGCTTGCCGTGATCCAGGCCCACGTGGCGGCGCGTCCCGGGGGGCGCGGCCAGCCCAGCAGCACGAGGGCTGCGACCAGGGGCAGGAACACCACGATGCTGAGCACGATCACCTCACCAGGACGATCACGAGACCGAGCACGGCGAGGGCGGCCGCGGCTTGGGCGTAGTACTGGTGCAGCTGGCCGGTCTGGGGCCGGCGGGCCAGCCGGCCGAGCGCGGCCGTCAGCCGCGCGATCGCCCCGACGGAGCCGTCCACCCATGCCTCACCACGGCTGAGCACGCGGTCGGCGGCCCGCCGGGTGAGCGCCGCCGAGCCGTCCACCGCCCGGTCCAGCACCCGGTCGTCGATCACGGCCAGCGCGTGCGCGACCCGGATGACCGGTCGGACGGTCACCCGCAGGGCGATCGGTTCGAGGGCCAGCCAGCTGGCGAACCAGGTGCTCGTG
>JACCSC010000158.1 GCA_013813215.1 Geodermatophilaceae bacterium
CGCAAACCGTGTCGTAGGTGAACTCCTCGGCGTCGATGAACTCCTCGACGCTGACCCGGCGGACGTGCCTGATCATGGGCAGGACGTCGTTCAGCTCGGCGACGGAGTCCACGCGGTAGGTGTCCGCCGAGCCGGCGCCGTCGATCGGCTTGACGATCAACGGGAAGCCGATCCGCTCGGCCGCCGCCCAGACACCGGCCACCGTCTCGGTGCTGTCGTGCCGCGGCGTGCGCAGGCCGGCCCGGTCCAGGACCTGCTTCATCAGTTCCTTGTCCCGGAACGGCTCGGTCTGCTCGCGGGTCATCCCCGGGATGCCCAGCTCCTCACGCAGCCGGGCCGCGAGCATCATGTACGGCTCCCACAGGCACTCGACCTGGTCGATCCGGACCTGCCGGGACAACCCGTGCACGGCGTGCAACACGGCCGCCTCGTCGGCCAGCGACACGTGCTCGTGGTGGGCCAGCGCCTCGCGCGCCGCCGCGGGCAGCGCCCCGGCCGGCTGGTCGCCGACGCCGATCACCGTGGCGCCGACCCGGGCCAGACCGCGGGTGAAGAACGACATCTCCACCGGAAACCCCGGCGAGATCATCAGCACGTTCGTCATGCCGCACCCCACTTTGCCCCTGCGGTGGTCACGGCGAGCTGCGAAATGTCCGGTTTGCGGAACCACGCGAGGGGCAAAGTCGCGGTCATCCGAGCTCCACCGTGACGTCGGTGACCAGCCGCCGCAGGGCCTCGACGACGACCGGAGTCTCCGTATGCCGCACCGTGACGTAGCCGTCACCTTCATAGATGCCGGTCGTCGTCCGCCCCGGCTGGGGCAGGCTGACCTCGACCACCAGGTGGCCGAGGTCGTGCTGCAGCTCGTCCAGCCCGCGGACGGCCCGGATGTGCCCGCTGCCCTGGCCGCGCAGGAACGCCGTACCCACGGCCCACTTGCGCGTCGGCGGATCGAAGCGGCCGAAGACCTGCAATCTGGCCCACGCGCTGTACAGGTCGAAGTCGTGGGCGAAATTGAGCATCGAGGAGATCTGGGCGCCGGGGGGGCGGACCGCCACCTCCGACACCGCGACCGCACCGTTCGGCCGGCGGAACCATTCCAGATGGGTGAAACCGGTCCGTAGCCCGAGGGCTCGCAGCGCGGGCGGGACCACCTCGCGCAGTCCCGCGTACTGGGGCCCGTCGATGTGTCGCGGGAACAGCACCGTCCACTGGATCCACGGGTTGCGCAGGACCTCCAAGGGGGTCGGCAGGTAGTGCGACAGCGAGTGCCAGACCAGCTCCCCGTCGACCAGCACGCTGTCGAAGGAGCCCTCCTCCCCGGTGAGGAACTCCTCCATCATCGCGGCGTGGTCCGGCGACGGTGGGGCGCTGTCCAGCCAGACCTGCAGGTCGCCGGGATCGTCGAGGCGGAAGGTGCTCTTGGCGCCGGCGCCGGCTGGCGGCTTGACCACGATCGGGAACCCGACCTCGTCGGCAAAGTCGGCGGCGGCCTGCGCCGAGTCGGCCAGCCGATGCCGGGCGCAGGGGATGCCGGCGGCCCGCCACACGGACTTCATCTGCGCCTTGTCGCGGAAGTTGTGCGCCGTCGCGACGTCGGTGCCGGGGATCCCGAGGTGCTCGCGGACCTGCGCGAGCTGGACCTGGATTTGCTCCAGCACGCCCACCAGGCGGCGGACGGGACCGATCTGCCCGGACAGGCCCTGGACGGCGCCGGCGATCTGCCCGGCGTCCAGCCCGTCGCCGATCCGCCAGTGCCCCGCGAGCAGGTCACGCAGCCGGGGCGGGACGTTCTCGACCGGCTCGCAGGTGACCAGGCCCAGTTCGACGCCGGGCAACCGCGCGGCCGCCTCGACGAAGCGACCGGTCGTCTCCAGCAGGTACGGCGCGACGAACGCAACAGCGGCCATGATCGCGGGACTCTACCCAGAGCACCGCCGGGCGACCGATCAGCCGGCGGGCGGGATCGGCTGGGCCTTGAGCGCGGCGGCGACCGCGACGAGATTGGCCGCCATGGTCTTGCCGGTGCTCTCCGACCAGTCGTGCTTGTGGTCGGTCTCGGTGTACGACGGACCCGGCCCCGGCCCCATGTTCCAGTAGGTCCAGGCCTGCGCCGGGATGGTGAACCCGATGTCCACGAGGCCGCCGGCGATCTCGCTGATCACGTGGTGGGCACCGTCCTCGTTGCCCGTGACGACCACGCCGGCGACCCTGTTGTAGGCGACGTACGAGCCGTCGTCGTTCTGCTCGCTGATCATCGCGTCCATCCGCTCCAGCACCATCTGGGCGACGCTGGCCGGTCGACCGATCCAGGTCGGCGTGGCGATCACCAGGATCTCGCTGGCCAGGATCGCGTCGTGCAGCCGGGGCCACTCGTCGCCGTCACCGAGGTCGGTCTCCACGCCGAAGGGGATCGTGTGGTCGACGACCCGTTCGACTGACACCTCGACCTGCAGGTCGCGGAGGGCTTGGATCACGACGTCGGCCAGGGCTTGGGTGTTGGAGCGGGCGGGGGACTTCTTCAGGGTGCAGTTGAGAACCAATGCGCGCATGGTGTCCGCATGCCCGCACCTGCCGCCGGCTACACCTGAGCTCCGAGGCGACGGTCCATGCTCTGCTGGGACCCATCACGGCCATCTCTTGCCGCCGCTTCGGCGTAGATCCCCGCTTCGTCGAAGCCGACCGAATCCGAGACGAGTCCGGCTGCGTGCGGCGGTACGAGCGCAGCTTCCTGCGTCCGCTGCTGCCCGAGCGCGGCGACTGAGCCGGGCATCGAGGGGAGACTGTCCCGCATGTGGCAGCCGGTCACCGGCGGGATGTCGGGCGACCGCGTCGAGCGTCGGTCGGGTGCCTACCGCAAGCACACGCCGTACGCCGAGGCCGAGGCGCAGGCCGCCTCATGGCTACGTGCGCACGGGCTACCGGCGGCCGAGGTCCTCGAGGTGGGAGCCGGCTGGCTGATCACCCGCGAGGTTCCTGGCCGCTCGGCCGCCGACGACTGGCCTCAGCATTGCCTCCATCGCGTCGTGGACGCCGTGGCTGACCTGACCGTGGCGCTGCACGGGCTACCGGTCGGTGATTGCCCGATGGACCGGCGGCTGGTGGTGACGGTGCCGGAGGCCAGGGCAGCCGTCCTGGCCGGACGGGTCGATGTCACCCGGGTAGATCCCGGGCGAGCCGGCTGGACGACGGATCAACGGCTGGCGGAACTGGAGCGGCTGACGCCGGAGGCGCAACTCAACGAGCAGCCGGCGGTCACCCACGGCGACTGGTGCCTGCCCAACCTCATTCTCGATCCGGACCGGCTCGTCGTGACCGGCATCGTCGACACCGGTCGCACGGGACGAGCCGACCGCTGCGTGGATCTGGCCCTGATGAGTCGGAGCCTGGGTGCGGGGGACCTCAATCCGCAGTACGGCCCGGCGCGGGTGCGGCGCTTCCTCACCCGCTACGGCGTGTCAGCCGCGGAGCACGCAAGGTTGCCCTTCAACCGGTTGCTGGACGAGTTCTTCTGAGCCACCCGGGCGATCGGCGGTCAGGGAACCGGCTGCCAGCGCCGTACCGACCGGCCGTGGATAGCATCTCGACCGTGAACGTCGTCTTCGTCGAACCGTTCTTTCCCCGCAACCAGCGTGAGTTCGCCCGGGGGCTGGCCGAGACCGGAGCCACCGTCATCGGCGTCGGGGAGACGCCGCTCTGGGGCCTGGACGACCAGCTCAAGGGCTGGCTGACGCACTACGAGCAGGTCTCCTCGGTGACGAACGTCGACGCGATGACTGAGGTCGTACGCCGGATCCAGAGCCGGCTCTGGGTGGACCGGCTCGAAGCGACGATCGAGGCGCACACCATGGCCGCGGCCCAGGTCCGCGAGGCGACCGGCATCCCCGGGACCTCGGTGCGCACCGCCTGGCTGTGCCGCGACAAGCCGTCGATGAAGCAGGCGCTGCGCGACGCCGGCGTACCGACCGCCGCCTCGACCGCGGCGGGTACGGCGGCCGAGGCCCACGAGTTCGCCGCCCGGGTCGGTTTCCCGCTGATCCTCAAGCCGCGGGCCGGGGCCGGCGCCGCGGACACGATGCGGGTCGACGACGACGACCAGCTCAACCGCGCCCTGTTGAACTACGGCCGGGCCGGGGTCGGCTCCATCGCGGTCGAGGAGTTCGTCGAGGGCCACGAGGGCTTCTACGACACCCTGACCGTGAACGGCGAAGTGGAGCTGGACTTCGTCAGCCACTACTACCCGAACGTGCTGGAAGCGATGCGCACCCGCTGGATCAACCCGCAGTTCGTCTCGACGAACCGGCTGGACAGCGTCACGGAGTACGACGAGGTCAAGGAGATGGGTCGCCGGGTCGTCAAGGCCCTCGGCATCGGGTCCTCGGCCACCCACATGGAGTGGTTCTTCGGTCCGAAGGGGCTGAAGTTCTCCGAGATCGGTTGTCGCCCACCGGGTGTGGGGGCGTGGGACCTCTACTCGGCAGGCAACGACATCGACCTCTACCGCGAGTGGGCCAATGCCGTCGTGCACGGTCACGTGAGCACTCGCCCCTCACGACGCTTCGCCAGCGGCATCGTCGCGCTGCGTCCGGAGGCCGACGGGCGAGTCCACGGCTACAGCGGCGTCGATGACATGCAGCACCGGTTCGGCGAGTACGTCATCGACGCCCACCTCCCGCACGTGAACTCACCGACCCAGCCGGTCGAGGCCGGCTACATGGCCAACGCCTACGTGCGGATGCGCCACCCGGACTACGACACCTTGCGCGGAATGCTCGACACCGTGGGACAGACGCTGCGCGTGCACGCCTCGTGAGTTCGTCCGGGCAGAGCGTCGTCCTGCTCGGACCGCAGCGCCAGCCGATCCTGGAGGAGGTGGTGCAGTCCCTCGACCTCGACGGCCCTTTCGCCACCATTACCGCCGGCTGGCAGGAACGCGAACCCGACGACGACGAACTCGACGCCCTGCTCGACGGGCAGAGCGTGAACCTGAACCTGTACGCGCGCTGGCACGACGTCCTGGACCGGGATCCGGAGTACGCCGTCGCTGACCGCCACCAGCGCGAGGTGCTGGACGAGCTGCAGGAGTTGTACCTGCTGCGGCTGGACTACGCCCTCGACGCCGTCGTCATGCTGCAGCAGCGACGGGGCTCCGCGGACCTGCGGGCGGCGGCGGTCGCCGAGGCGGTCGAGGCGGTGCGCGAGCTGGACGCGGCGCACCTGCTCAGGATCGGGGAGGTCAACGGCGAGTTCTACGAGCGCTGGCCACCGCACGACCGGCCGGTGATCGCGCAGCACCGGGCCGCGGTCGGCCGGCTGCTCGAGGGCGTGACCGCCCTGGTAGTCGCCGGTGGGCACGTGGGCGTCCTGGTCGCTTCGATGCATCTGTTCAACGTGGCCGCGGCGCTGGACGCACCGGTGATCGCGTGGTCGGCCGGCGCGATGGCGTTGGCCGAGCAGGTGGTGCTCTTCCACGACCGCGCGGTGCAGGGCCCGGGCAACCCCGAGGTCTACGGGCACGGGCTGAGCCTGCTGCACGGCGTGGTACCGCTGCCGCACGCCGCCGCCCGGCTGCTCCTGGGCGATGTCGGGCGGATGGCCGTGTTCGCCCAACGCTTCGCACCGGCCCGCTGCGTTCTGCTCGACGCCGGGTCGCGAGTCGACGTGGACCTCGACGGGGACGTCCCGGTCGGCACGCGGGTGCTCGACCTCGGCGGCGCGGTGAGCGTGGTGTCGGAGTCATGAGCACCGCGTTGGGGGCGCCGGTCTCCGTCCGCCGGCTGGCCATCGAGCGGCTGCGCGAGCGCCGGCCGCTGGACGACGCGGGCGTCGACCGCTTCCTGGCCCGGCACGACGTCCCGATCGTCGAAGGGCAGCGTTGCACGTTCCTGCACCGCGGCGAGGCCGAAGCGGTCACCCTCGTCCACCGCACCGTCGGCCTGCCTGGACACCTGCCTCTCGCACGGATCGACAGCACCGACCTCTGGTACGTCGTCGTCGAGCTGCCCGAGGGCTCGCGCTTCGAATACCAGCTGGAAGTCAAGATCGACGGCCGGCACGACCGCTTCAACGACCCGATGAACCACCGTCGGGCGCACAGCCCGATGGGCTCCATGTCGGTCTGCTATGCCCGCGGTTACGTCGTACCCGAATGGACCCAGGCGCATCCGGAGGCCCGGCCCGGCGAGCTGCTCGAACTCGCCGTCCCCAGCCGGGCCCTGCGCCGCGACACCCACGTCACGCTCTACCTCCCCGCCCGCTTCCGCCGCTCGGCCCGCTACCCCCTCCTCGTCGTGCACGACGGTCAGGACTACCTGCACTACGCGGCGATGAAGACCGTCCTGGACAACCTGATCCACCGGCTGGATGTCGCCGAGGTCGTCGTCGCGCTGGTCGATCCGGGGGACCGGCTGGTGGAGTACGCCAACTCCGCCGCCCACGCCCGTTACCTGGCCGCCGAGCTGATCCCCTACCTGGAGCAGCGCTATCCCCTGCAGGGCACGCGGACCGGGCGCTGCCTGATGGGCTCGTCGTTCGGGGCGGTGGCCGCGCTGTCCACGGCGTACCGCTACCCGGAGCTGGCCTCCGCGTTGATCCTGCAGTCGGGGTCGTTCGTGTTCACCGACATCGGCAACGACCACGGCGGCGGACCGGCGTTCGAGCCGGTGGTGCGCTTCGTCAACCGGTACCGGGCCGGGCCCCGGCGGGTCGCGGACCGCATCTTCTCCAGCTGTGGGATCTACGAGCCGCTGATCATCCCGAACCGTTCGATGCTGCACACGTTCGAGAGCACCGGGATGCTCGTCCGGTACGTCGAGGCACGCGATGGACACAGCTGGGAGAACTGGCGGGACCGACTGCAGGAGGCGCTGTCATGGGTCTACCCCGGCGCTCAGAAGCTCTTCTACGAATAGGAGTGGGACCGCGCCGATGAAGACCTCCGAGCGGTGGTTCTCCGACCGGGTCCAGACCGAGGTGAACCTCGTGCGCTGGGGGACCTTCGGGCGCCCGGTACTGATCTTTCCGACCGCGGGCGGCGACGCCGAGGAGGTGGAGCGGCACGGCCTCGTCGACGCCTGCGCGCCCCTGATCGACAGCGGCCGGGTCAAGCTGTACTCGATCGACAGCATCGCCGGGCAGGCGATGATGACCAAGCCGGGGTCACCGCAGCACCGGCTCTGGATGCTCAACCAGTTCCACGACTGCGTCCACCGCGAGGTCGTGCCGGCGATCCACTCCGATCTGGGCGGCCAGCCGCTGGGCATCATCGCCACCGGCGCCTCCATCGGGGCGTTCAACGCGGTGGCCATGCTGTGCCGCTACCCGGACGTGTTCAGCGCGGCGATCGGGATGAGCGGCAGCTACGCGATCGAGCGGTTCTACGACCGGCCGTGGACCAAGGACCTGTACTTCTCCGCGCCCCTGCAGTTCCTTCCCGGCCTGGACGGCTGGGCGCTGGACCTGCTGCGCGAGCGCTACGCGATCCTGGCCTCGGGCGAGGGGGAGTGGGAGAACGTCGGGGAGTCCTGGACGATGGCCAATGCCTTGGGCGCCAAGGGGATCCCGAACCGCGTGGACAACTGGGGCCCGCAGTGGGACCACCAGTGGCCGACCTGGTGGCGGATGCTGCCGCAGTACCTCGACGAACTCGCCTGAACCGGCCGACGTGCCCGATCCACGTAGCTCCCTGGTGGCCGCCGGGTACGACGCGATGATCGACACCTGGGAGTCTTGGTCCTGCCTGATCACCGACGATCCGCGCGACGAATGGTGCGCCGCACTAACGGGGCGGTTGGCACCCGGTGCCCGCGTCATCGAGCTTGGTTGCGGCGGTGGCACGGCTGAGACGATCCAGCTAGCGCGGTGGTTCCGGTTGACCGGCGTCGACCTGTCAGACGCCCAACTGCGCAGAGCCCGCCGCCGCGTCCCAGGAGCGGTGTTCATTCGGGAGGATCTCACCGAGGTCGTCTTCGACGCCGGCTCGATCGACGCCGTCGCTGCCTTCTACGTCCTGAACCACGTGCCGCGTGACCTGCTGCCCGGCCTGTTCGGATGCGTCCACGACTGGCTCGCGCCAGGCGGACTGTTCCTGACCGCACTTGGGGTCAGCGACACACCGGCCTGGACTGGCGAATGGCTCGGGGCGCCGACGTTCTTCTCCTCCTATCCCGCCGGCCGGAATCGTGAGCTGCTGCGCGGCGCGGGTTTCGAGCTGCTCCGGGATGAGCTCGTGACGATTCAGGAACCCGAGGGGCCGGCCGAGTTCCAGTGGGTGCTGGCCAGCAAGGCTGCCCCGTGCGGGTGAGGGTCGCCGGACCGGAGGACTGGGCGGCGATCCGCCGGGTTCGCCTCGCTGCCCTGCAGGAGGCGCCGAGCGCGTTCTGGTCGGCCTACGCGGACGAGGTCGGGCAGAGCGAGCAGCAATGGCGGGACCGGATAGCCCGCGGGTTGAAGCTGCTCGCGCTCGACGCGGGGCGGGTCGTCGGCCACGCCGGCGGCTTCGTCCCGGCCGACCGGCCCGACGACGTCGAGCTGGTCGCGATGTGGGTGGAACCGACGGCCCGCGGACGGGGGGTCGGGGCAGTCCTGATCGAGGCGGTGACCGAGTGGGCTCGCTCGATCGGGGCGAGCCGGCTGCACCTGTGGGTCGAGGAGAACAACGCGGCGGCGTACCGGCTCTACTGCCGGCACGGCTTCACTGCCGGCACGGCTTCGAGCCCACGGGACAGCGCCAGCCGATGCCGACCGAGGGCCGTTGGGAGCTGGCCATGGCCCGACCACTGGGCGCCGGCTCGGGGTGAATCTCAGGGTGGCGGCCAGGGTTGTTCCCGATGGCGCGGCCGCGTCCTGACCCGATCCTTGACGAGTCAGGCCGAACGGCCTGCGCGACTCAGGAGGACGGCAAGAACGTGGACAGAATCCAGAACTCGATGCGCAACCATGGCCTCGTGCGGCCGCGAGAGGGTGCCGTCCTCGGCGGCGTCTGCGCGGGCCTCGGCCGGCGCCTCGGCATCGGTGCATGGCCGGCCCGGCTGCTGTTCGTGGTCGCCCTGATGCTGATCCCCGGCAGCCAGATCCTGGTCTACCCGCTGCTGTGGGTGTTCATGCCGCGGGAGGAAACGGTCGTCGTCGCCTGAGCCCGGTCAGTTGTCAGTGGCTCCGCGTCACGGGTGACGCGGATCCACTGACAACTTCCGGTGGGACTACGGCGTCACGATCACCACGTCACCGGCCGGGCCGAACACCCCGGTGGTGGCGTAGATCGTCCCGTCCGGCGCGATCTCCACCGCGCCGGGGGAGAACACGTCGGCCACGGTGCTCAGCGTGCCGTCGGCGTACTGGCTGATCTTGTTGCCGAAGATCTCCGCGACGTAGATCGTCCCGTCGTCGGCCACGGCCAGGTCGACCGCGCCGGACAGGCCGCGGGTGACCAGCTCCACCGAGCCGCTGTTCGGGTCGACCCGGTACACCGAGCCGTAGCCGGGCAGTTCCGGACCGCCGGGCAGGGCGGTGACGTACCAGTACCCGTCCGGTCCGACCTCGACGTCGGTGGGCACCGG
Organism: Geodermatophilaceae bacterium; assembly: GCA_013813215.1. Taxonomy (GTDB): domain Bacteria; phylum Actinomycetota; class Actinomycetes; order Mycobacteriales; family Geodermatophilaceae; genus JACCSC01. Next base: position 9,558 of record JACCSC010000158.1, read on the forward strand.
CTCGGACTGGTAGTCACGGCCGACCGTGCACAGGGGCAGCCCGAGCTGGCGGAAGTTGCCCAGCGTGATCCGCTGGGGGATGGGCGGCAGGATGGCTACCGTCGAGACCGTCCCGTCGGTGACCCGCAGGATGCTGTTCCCGGCCGCGTCCGCGACGGCGAACGTGAACGGGTTGAGGGTGGCGACCTTGTAGGGGTTGGACTCGATGATTCCTGGATACGGGGCCAGCTCGGGCGGTACCCGGGACAGGCAGCCGGCGGGCAGGCCGACGAAACCGTAGGTCTGACCGGCGTCAGGGTTGTTGGCCTCCTCGTAGTCCAGCAGCGAGGCCAGCGTCCGGGAGCTGCCGTTGGGCCGAATCTCCACGAGCAGGGTGTCTTCGGCCGGCGCGCTCGGATCCTCGGGGATGACCGACACCGTGGCGACAACCCGTCCTCGGTAGCCGGTGCTCTCCACGCCGTTGGGCGAGTTGCCCTCGGCCTGGTACAGCGTCGTGCGGCGGCCGCCGGCCAGCACCCGCGTGACCCGGCCGGCGAAGCTCTCGGCGATGTAGATGGTGTCCTGCCCGGTGACGGCCAGGCCGAGCGGGCCGATCAGGCCCGAGACGATCGGGTCGGACACCGACCCGGTGGCGCCAGCCGCGCTGACCGGCGTGGCCATCACGGTGACCAGCCCGACGGCGGCGACCGCGGCGAGTCCCCGTCGCCACGGCGTGGATGTGTGCATGGCAATCCTCCTCGGAGTACCTGACCCGGCGGTCAGGATGCGAGGACTGTAGGGGCCGCCTGTGTTGTGCGCCACAACCAATTTCGGATCAGTGTCGGGCCTGCCACTCCTCGTAAGTGATCCCGTACTCCACGTCGCCGTGCTCGTCGCCCGGGATGTGCACCGGCCAGTCCGCATGGAACGTCCGCACCAGCCGCATCCCGGACTTCTCCATCACCCGGCGGGACGCGCCGTGCACCACCATCGTCTCGGCGAGTACCCGTGTGACACCGAGGTCGGCGAAGCCCTTGTCGATCAGGGCCCGCGAGCCCTCGACGGCGTACCCCTTGCCCCAGGCCGAACGGCGCAGCCGGTAGCCGAGCTCGGGTTCGTCGGCTGGATGCCCCTCACCGGGCCGGAAGTGGAACCAGCCGAGGAACTCGCCGCTGGACTTCTCGACCACCGCCCAGAAGCCGAACCCCGGCGTACGCCGGTAGTAGTCGAGGTAGGCCGGGATGTAATCGCGTTCCACCTCCTCGCGCGGAGTGGGCTCGCCGTTGGTGATGAAGTGCACGACCTGCGGGTCGCTGTCCAGCTCGACCAGGTTGCCCACGTCGTCGGCGGTGAACTCGCGCAGGATCAGCCGCTCGGTCTCGATGAAGACGTTCACCCCGGCAGTGTGGCGGCTCTGCCAGGATCCCCGGCATGGATTACGGCGTCGTCTCCTTCGTCACCGACTACTCGATCTCCCCGGCCGAGCTGGCCCGAGTCGCCGAGGACCTCGGCTTCGAGTCGATGTTCGTGACCGAGCACACCCACATCCCGGCCAGCCGGGAGAGCCCGTGGCCTGGCGGGGCGGAGTTGCCGCGGGAGTACTCGCACACCCTCGACCCGTTCGTCGCGCTGGCCACCGCCGCGGCGGTCACGACCACCCTGCGGATCGGCACCGGGGTGTGCCTGGTGGCTCAGCACGATCCGATCGTGCTGGCCAAGCAGGTGGCGAGCCTGGACCACCTCTCCGGCGGCCGGGTGCTGCTCGGCGTCGGTGCCGGTTGGAACCGCGAGGAGATGCTCAACCACGGCGTCGACCCGAGCACCCGCTTCGGCCGGATGCGCGAGCACGTCGAGGCCATGCGCGCCATCTGGACGCAGGACGAGGCGTCGTACGCCGGACGGCACGTCTCGTTCGAGCGGATCTGGTCGTGGCCCAAGCCCGCTCGACCGGGCGGGCCGCCGGTGCTCGTCGGCGGCAGCGGTCCGAAGGTCTTCGACCGGGTGCTGGCCTACGGCGACGGCTGGACGCCGATCGGCCGGCAGACCGGGGACCTGTCCGAGATCGGGGACAGGATCGCCGAACTGCAGGAGCGGGCCGCCGCCGCCGGGCGCGACCGGATCCCGGTGACGGTGTACGGCGGATCGACCAACCCCGACACGCTGGGCCGGTTTTCCGCCATCGGTGTCGACCGGGTGCTGCACCTGCTGCCCTCGGCCGGCGCCGACGACGTCGTACCGCTGCTGCAGCAGATCGCGGCGGCCCACGATGCCGCAGCTGGCTGATCCACCCGACCGGTTCGCCGCGGCCCGGGTCGCCCGGCTCGCCACGCTGCGCCCGGACGGGACACCGCGGCTGGTACCCATCACCTTCGCCGTCGTCGACGGGCTGATCTGCTCGGCGGTGGACGCGGTCAAGCCGAAGCGCACGCCGTGGCTGGCCCGGCTGGTCGACATCCGGAGCGATCCGCGCGTGGGGCTGGTGGTCGACGAGTACGACGAGGACTGGACCCACCTGTGGTGGGCCCGCGTGGACGGCCGGGCCCGGATCGAGTCGCCGGGCTCGACATCGGCCGTGGCCGCCTTGCGCGCGAAGTACCCGGGGTATCGGGACGCCGACCTCGACGGCCCGATGATCGTGGTGACTCCGCAGCGCTGGACCAGCTGGTCGGCCCGCTGAGCGCGACTTGTCACACTGGGCGCGTCGACTCGTCGGAGGAGGTACGCCGAGGTGCTGCGCATCGAGCAGGACGACGGGGTCGCGGTCGTGCGGATGGAGCACGGCCGGGTCAACGCGATGGACCTCGAGCTGCTCGTCGGGCTGCGCCATGCCTTCGCCGACCTGGAAGGCCAGCCCGTCGTGTTGACCGGCAGCGGCTCCTGCTTCTCCGCGGGCGTGGACCTGCGGCGGATCGTCGAGGACGGGCCGGCGTACACCGGGCAGTTCCTCGGCGCGCTCAGCGCGGTCTTCCTGGCCGCGTTCGGGCACCCGCACCCGGTCGTCGCCGCCATCAACGGGCACGCCCTGGCCGGCGGGTGCGTGCTGGCCCTCGCCGCGGACTACCGGCTGATGGCCGGCGGGACGATCGGGCTCACCGAGCTGCGGGTGGGCGTCCCGTTCCCGTCCGCCGCCGTGGAGGTCGTCCGGTACGCCGTCGGCCCCGCCGCGGGCCGGCTGGCCTTGACCGCAGACACCCCGGACGGCGAGACGGCCGAGCGGCTGGGGTTGGTGCATGAGCGCTGCCCGCCCGAGGACCTGCTGGCTCGGGCGACTGCGCGGGCCCGGCAGCTGGCCGGCGGCCAGCCGGCGGCGTACGCCGCGACCAAACGGCAACTGCACGCGCCCGCCGAGCGCGCCATCGCCCGGGACAGCCCCGCCGACGACGCGGAGGTCCTGCGGCAGTGGACCTCTGACGACGGCCGGGCGGCGATCGTCGCCTTCCTCGACCAGCTCACCGCCAAAGCTAGGCCCATCACGTGACCAGGTTCGTGGTGGATTGCGGTGTGGTCCTCCAGTTGGCGAGTGAGGGGACAGCGGTGCCGGCCGGGCACGAGCTGCTGGCGCCGACGCTCTTGCGTTCCCAGACGCTGTCGGCCCTGCACGAGGCCGTCCACGCGGCGAGCTCCGGCCGGAGCTCGCCCGCGACCGGCTCAGCCGCATCCAGGCGATGACCGTCCGCCTGCTCGGCGACGCCGTGCTGCGGCGTCGGGCCTGGACCTCGCCCGGGCGGCTGGGCTGGGCCTCGACCTACGACGCCGAGTACGTCGCCCTGACCCAGCTGCAGGCGGACGCGTTCTCGCGGTCACCGAAGCCGACAGACTCGTCGTACATACGGCCGACGGACGCCGAGACACGCCGGCGAGCTTGTCACACCGCGGACGGGCGCGGGCGGCGCTCTGTCGGTGCTCGGCGGCAGGCTCGTCACCATCTCCGGCAATCGTTCGCAATATGAGCGAGTGCAAGGCAATCGCCGTAGACCTTCAAGATCGCCGTGGACGCCGATCCTGGCCGGAGCGTGCCCCTGGTGCTGGCTGGGAGCAGGGAACCGATCTGGATTATCTCCGAGCGGTCATGACCTACTGGGCGGAAACTTCGACTGGCGAGACGAGGACTGGCTCGATTCGGTGAACCACTACCGCGGGGTGATCGCCGACGTAGGAATTCTTCGTCCACCAACGCGCTTCGAGCGGGCAAGGCATTCCGCTCGTGCTCACGCACGGCTGGCCCAGCAGCTTCGTCGAGCACCTCCCGCTCGTGCCGCTGTTGACCGATCCGGGCGCGCACGGCATCGACGGTTCCGGTTCGACGTCGTCATCGCGTCGTTGCCTGGCTACGAATTCTCCGGCCGGCCCGCACGAACCGGCGGCACGTCTCGGTACACGGCACGACTGTGGCACAGCCTGATGCGCGGCTTGGGGCACGATCGGTATGGGACACGGCACTGGTCCGAGGCGGACCGTGGATATGGCGCGTCCAGTCGACGAGACCGCCGACCGTCGGCTACGGGCTCAACGACTCACTGGCCGGGCTGGCGGCATGGGTACTGGAGAAGTGGCGGGTCTGGTCGGATTGCGGGGGAGACCTCGAGAGCCGTTTCTCTCGCAACTTCCTACTGACGAACCTGACCCTGTAGGGGCCACCCCGTCGATCATCTCGTCGATGCCAACGGCAATCGCCGTATTCGCCAACCAGTTCATCCACGACGGCACGCCACCACCCGGGAGTGGGCTTATGACGTACGTCGGTGGACGCCGATGTCGAGTGGTGACCACTTGTCGGCAGCCGAGGAGCCGAACCTTCTGGCCGCCGACATCGCCGCCTTCTTCACAGATCTGCGAGAAAGCCAGCTTGAGTAGTGGCCGGGTGGAGTTAGACCAGGACGTTGACAACGGCCTGGTCCTACACAGGGGTGGCTTCGACGATCCGCATCGGGCTGGCAGTTTCGGTTACCCGATCGAGCCGGAAACCCGCTTGCTCCAGCAACGCGCTCAGTTGGCTCGCGGTACGTTCCCGACCTCCCGTCACAGTCAGCATGATCAGGTCCAGGGTTGCAGCGCGCGGGTCGTTGTGGTCAGCGGGTAGCACTCCCTCGATGACCAGGAGGGTGGAATCCGCATGGGCCGCACGCCGGATCGCGGCCAGGATCGCCACGCACTCCTTGTCCGGCCAGTCGTGGAGGACCTCCATCAGCACGTAGGCATGCGCGGCGGGGAGAGCGTCCTTGAAGAAGTCGCCAGCGGTTGCCCGCATTCGTGGGTGCTCGACGTCCAGGCTGTCGATCACCTCAGGCAGGTCGAACAGGATGCCCTCGGTGTCGGCAGCGACGTCGAGCACCGCCCGTAAGAGATGCCCACGGCCGCCACCGATGTCGGCGATCGTCCGGTACGGCCGGAAATCGAAGGCATCGACTACGGCAGCACCTTCTGCGCCTGCCTTCGCGGTCATGGCTCGCCCGAATATCTCCCCATCGCTCGGGTGATCCTGCAGATGTGCCCAAAGGCCCTGCGGTTCCAGTACTTCAAGGGCCGGCCGGCCGGTGCGGACGGAGTGTCCGAGCTCGGTGATGCTGCCCCAGATGATCGGCAAGCCCATCATCTGCAGGAACGGTCGCATCGTCATCGGGTGGTCACTACACAACAGCCGGGACGACGCCGTGTGTCCGAACGTGCCATCCCGGTGGTCGAAGATCCCATGAGCGGCAAGGAGACTCATGACGCGGCCGAGTGCGTCAGCATCCACACCGCATGCGGACGCCAGTTCAGCTGCTGGCACCCGCGAATCGTCAATCCAGTCGGCAACTCCGCGGTCGGCTACCACGTGGACGCACCGGGCTGCTAAGCCGGCGGTGGCCAACGTCCAGACGAGCTCATGCGGTTGCTGCGTCATCGTGCCGCCTCATACGCGGTGCCAGCCGCCATGCGGCTGCGGTCTCTCGCGGCAGCGACCCATTCCGCGAAGGTCTGCAGCCGTGGATTGAGCGCACGGGTGAGTCCGATGTCGTAGTGCGCGCAGTAGTCCTCGTTGTCCTCGGTCGTGATCTGGAACATGTTCGCGATCGCGTCGGCGCCCGGAACCGGGGCAGCCCGCAGAGCGGCAAGAGGAATGTCGTTGTAGCGCACCGTCTCACCGAGCGCCTCAGACAGCCCGGCGGCCAACTCGGTCGCGGTGAGGTGTTCGGCCGCCAACCCGACCGACCGGCCGACGAAATCCGACCCTGCCTTGAAGATCGCATAGGCACACCGACCGAGGTCCTCTGCTGGTATTCCGGGGAGCTTGGCCGCACCGGCCGGCAGCGTGATGGCGAGTACGCCGTCCGGGCCCCGTTGCGGGAACTGAGGCGTGCCGGGGGCCAGGAGATTCTCCCAGAACATCGACGGCCCCACGAAGGTGGTTGCCACGCCGCTGTCGGTGAAGAAGTGGTCGGCCTGGGCTTTGCCATCCCAATGCGGCACCCGGTAGCCGCCCGGCAGGACGGGGAGAGAATCGCCGTGGCGTCGTGCCCAGGCGCTGCTGTCTTGTGAAGTGGACCAGATGACATGCCCGATGCCGGCTGCCTTGGCGGCCGCAGCCAGATTCGCGGCCTGCTCGAGCTCCTTCTCCGGAGAGAAGTGCTCGAAGAAGTTGGTCATGCAGAAGGCATTCGAAGCGCCCCGGAAGGCCTCGATGAGGCTTTTCTGGTCGTCGAGATCAGCCCGGACGACGTCTGCGCCCCGGTCGGCCAGCGCGCGGGCCGCATCCGTGGCAGGATTGCGCGTCACCGCGCGGCAGCTGTACCGACCCTCGGAATCGTCGAGGATCGCCCGGGCCAGACCACCACCCTGCTGGCCGGTCGCCCCCACGACCGCGATGGTCATCTTCTCGGTCATCGCGTTTCTCCCGATGCCGCGAGACCCCGCTGCAGATCATCGACGTTCATCACCGGGATGAACTCGACGGTTGCGTTTAAGGTCTGGAACAGCGGCTCCGCGATCACCGGGATCTGTGCGGGATCGCTGAGATCGAAGAAGAGGTAGCCCGTTCGCTTCCCATGCTCGGTACTGAAGTACTCCGCCTCGGGCTGAGTGCTCGCCGAGAGGGCCTGATTGATCTCGGCCATCTTCCCGGTACGCAGCGCCTCATTGGTCGCCTCGAGGCCCGCTTCCCACCGCAACAACATGCGCATGGTGTCCACCGTTCCTTCTTGATGCGTAGTCCTGCCTCGTCGGGTGACGGGCAGCGCGAATCTAAGAACCCTGCGGCGGGGAAACGTCCGTGGAAGTACTCAACCGGGTACTTATCTCCGTGCGTAGATCCACATGGCGATCTGACTCCGGTTGGCCAGGTCCAGCTTGGTGAGGATGTGCTGTACGTGGTTCTCAGCCGTGCGTTCGGACAGGAACAGCCGCACCGCGATCTCACGGTTCGTCATGCCTTGGGCAACCAGGTCCGCGACCTCTCGCTCCCGGGGCGTCAGCGCCGCGGACGCCTGACGGTCCAGTTCTTCGATCAGCCGAGCGGCCTTGGCGGCGATGGGGACCATCCGCAGGCTGCTGGCCCGCTTCATCGAACCGGCGACAAGTGAGCTTGCCCGCGCCGGATCACCGGCGCGGGCCCGACGTGCGAGCACGGCAGCCAGCTCGTACTGCGCTTCGACCTCGAAGCCGGCAGCGCCGTTCACCGCGCTTGCCTTCATCGCCTGCTCGAGGTCCACGACGGCGTCGTCCAGCTGATCCAAGTACGCCGCCGCGACGCCGAGCCAGAGCTCGACCGGGCCGAAGTACGAAATGGAACATGAGCCGCTGACCACGTGGTGACCACGGTAGGGATTGAGTAGCTCGTGCAGGCTGGCAACATCGTCGGAGGCATCCAAGGCCGCCGCGACACCGACGCCGAACGCATAGGCGAAGAGCGTCGCGTGGTGCGTGGGCCGCCACTCGGCGACGGGGCCGAGGGAGCGATAGATCGAAGCGGCCTCGTCGAGTCGGCCGACCTGCGAGAGAACCCAAGCCGGGGCCAGTGCGCGGATCACGCCCTGGGTCGGGACGGCCTGCGCGTCCACCGGCGCCTGAGTCAATCCGTTGGCAGCAAGAGCTTCAGCGTCATAGCCGATGTGGTGACCCATTGACGCCAGGAGCGCGCTGCGGACAATCGGCGCCAGAGGGTGTCCGGTTGGAGCAAGGACGGCAAATGCCTCCGCGGCGAGCCGGCCGGCCTCGTCGAAGCGGGCTTGTGCCTGTGCCAACAGGGCCTTGCACCGCAGTAGCTGCCACTGCGCCATCCTTCCGGGAGCTTCTTCGATGCACAGCGCCGCAGCATCGAGCATCCGGCCGG
>JACCSC010000185.1 GCA_013813215.1 Geodermatophilaceae bacterium
CGACCGCGACGAGCACGGACTTCCCCCGCATCACGGCTGCTTCACCTCGCATTTCAGGCCATCGCTGGACACCGGGACGAGCAGCCGCCAGCTAGTCGGGTGACGGGCCGTCACCGACCTAACGACAGTAAGCGGCCGTCAGTGACGATCGCCACCGAATCCCGAACGCGAATCAGATGACCTCGGGCGCGGTCCCGGTGTCGCTGACCATGGGCCGGCCGGCCCCGTTCCACGCCTGCATGCCGCCGTCGAGGTTGACCGCGTCGATGCCCAGGCCCTGCAGGTAGGCCGTGGCCCGCGACGACCGGCCGCCACCGCGACAGATCACGACGAGCGGGCCGGCCGGCGGCAGGTCGGCGAGCCGGCCGGGCAGGTCGGCCATCGGGATGTGCAGCGCGCCCTCGATGTGGCCGGCCGCCCACTCGTCCGGTTCGCGCACGTCAAGGACGTCAGCGTCGTCGAGCAGCTGGTCGACCGTGGTCTGGGGGATCTCCGGTGAACTCACCCCTGCATCCTGGCACCGGCATCAGGTAGGCCGCAGCATCGCGGCGTCTGCGGATGACACGATCGGGCGATGCGCACCGTGGCGGCGACCCGATGACCCTGCTGCTGTTGCACGGGCTCGGGGGCAACGCCGGGGTCTGGGCCAGTACGGCCGACCTGCTCGGCGGAGGCGAGCTGGCCGGACCCGGCTGGCTGGCGCTGGATCTGCCCGGGCACGGGTACGCTGCACCGCTGCCGGCGTACACCTACCCGGCCTGCGCCCAGGAGGTCGCTGCGGCGCTGCCTGCCGACACTGAGATCGACGTGCTCGGCCACTCTTTCGGCGGGGTGGTCGGACTCGCGCTCGCCGCCCTGCGGCCGGTGCGCTCCGTGGTCACACTGGGGATGCGGGTGGTCTGGCCGGCGGAGTTCGTGGCCGCGCTGGCCGGACTCGCGGCCAAGCCGCCGCGGGCGTTCTCGAAGCGGGCCGAGGCAGCAGCGTTCCTGCTGCGGATCAACGGCCTCGGTGACCTGTTGGCCGAGGACAGCGAGTTCGTCCGCCGCGGTCTGCGCGAGGACGCCGACGGACGTTGGTGGCTGCAGAACGACCCGCGGGCGCTCGGCGTCGGGGAGCCGCCGTTCGACGAACTCCTGGTCGCCGCCACCACCGCCGGGACCACGGTGACGCTGGCCCACGGCACTGACGACACCATGGTCGCGGTCGGCGACTACGACGGGCTGGCCGCCCGGCACGGGGCCTCGACGCTGGTGCTGCCCGGGCTCGGGCACAACGCACACGTGGAGGATCCGCGGGCGGTGCTCGACCTGCTCGGCGCCACAGCGTGAGCACCGCTGCCTCGCCCCGGCTCCCGGCGTACCAGATCGCGCCGAACGCGATCTGGCTCTGGACGCTGCAGGGGGCGATCTCCTCGGTCGTGCTGATCGGCGCCGCGCTCGTGCTCGCGGCGCTGTCCAGACCCGACTGGCCGGGGTTGCTGCGGCTGCTGGCGACGGTGGCGCCGTACCTCGCTGTCGCGTACGCAGTCGTCGCGGTGCTGATCCGCCCACGGCTCCGGTACCGGACGCACCGCTGGGAGGTGACCGCGGAGGCGGTGTTCACGCTGACCGGCTGGCTCGAACAGCAGTGGACGATCGTGCCCGTCGCGCGGATCCAGACCGTGGACATCAACCGCGGAGCGATGCAGCGCATGTTCGGCCTGGCCTCGGTCGCCGTCCTCACCGCCTCCTCCAAGGGCACCGTCCTGATCGAACATCTGGACGCGGAGCTGGCCGGGCGGGTCGCGCCCGACCTCGCGACCCGGGCCGCGGCGGTCCGCGACGAGGCCACGTGATCCCCGAGATCCCCGAGATCCCCGTGCTCCCCGAGATCTCCGAGCGGCGGCTGGACTGGCGGGTGCTCGTCGTGCACGCCGTCACCTTCCGCCAGGCGCGGGCGGTGCTGTCCGGGGCCGGACCGTTGGCTGCGGTCGCCGCCCTGCAGGGCCGGCTCGGCACCTTCGGACTGGTCGGGATCGCGGTGGTGGCCGCTGCGGCGTCCCTCGTGTTCGCCGCCCTGCGCTGGTGGCGGTTCACCTTCGCCGTCGACGGGCAGCGCTTGCTCGTCCGGCAGGGCCTGATCTCCCGGACCGACCGGGCGATCCCGCTGGATCGCATCCGCGGCGTGGACGTGGAGGCCTCGCCGCTGCACCGGCTGTTCCGGATCGCCGTCCTGCGGGTCGACGCGGCCGCGGGGACCGGCGGCGCCGACGAGGCGGCCCTCGACGCCCTGGCCGCGCCGGATGCCGCGCACCTGCGCGAGCTGCTGTTGACCCGCCGGTCCGGGTTGCCCCCTCCGCCGGACACGTTGCCAGTGTCAACCGCGCCGCTGGACCGCCTGCCGGAGTCCCGCGTGCTGGCCCGGCTGGATCCCCGCTGGCTGCTCTACGCGCCGCTCGTCGGCAGCTACCTCGCCGTACCGGTGGCCCTCGGCGGCACGCTGCTGCGCGACGTGCAGGCCCTGCCCATCCCGGAGAGCATCCGCGACGTGCTCGACGTACCCGACCAGACGGGTACCGGGCGGATCGTGCTGAGCGCCGCCGCCGTCGTCGCCCTGGTGCTGCTCGGGGCGCTCATCGCCGGTGCGGTGTCGAATTGGGGTTTCGTGCTCAGCGCCCGCGAGGGCAACCTGGTCGCCGAGCGGGGACTGCTGACGAAGCGAACGGTGTCGCTGGAACAGGACCGGGTCCGAGGGTTCGCCCTGGTGGCGGGCCTCGGCATCCGGGTGGTGGGCGCGGCCCGGCTCACGGCGTTGGTCACCGGCCTGGGCGACCAGCACCGGCGCGGCCAGTTGCTGCCGCTCGGACCGCTGCGCGTCGCGGAGCGGGTCGCGGCGCAGGCGGTACGCCGCTTCGACGTACCCCTGCGGGCCCATCC
>JACCSC010000235.1 GCA_013813215.1 Geodermatophilaceae bacterium
GAGCTGACCCGGCTGCGCGATGCGTTGGATGCCGCGAGCCGCGGTCAGCCGTCGGCGTACCTGCTGGCCGGCGACGCCGGGGTGGGCAAGACGCGGCTGCTCGCCGAGCTGGCGGCGCGGGCCCGAGCCGACGGCGTTCGCGTCGTCGCGGGGCACTGTGTCGACTTCGGTGACGGCGGGCTGCCCTATCTCGCGTTCACCGAGATCCTCCGCTCGCTGGCGGGGACCACCGGTGACGACCTGGCCGACCGGTTCCCCGCGCTCGGGCCGCTGCTCGGCAGCGCACCGCCGGGGCAAGAAGGCGCCGCGACCAAGTCGCACCAGCTGTTCCTGTTCGACGCGGTGGCCGAAGTCCTGGCCGAGGTGGCCGCGGAGTCGGGGCTGCTGCTCGTCGTCGAGGACCTGCACTGGGCCGACCAGTCCACGCGAGACCTGCTGCGCTACCTGGTCAGCCGGCTGGACCGCCAGCAGCTGTTCGTCGTCGGCTCCTACCGCGCCGACGACCTGCACCGCCGGCATCCCCTACGGCCGCTGCTGGCCGAGCTGGCGCGGCTGCCGCATGTCGAGCGGATCCTGCTGCCGGCCCTGCCCGACGCCGACATCGCCGAACTCGTCCGCCGGCTGGGCGCCGCGCTCCCGGCCACGGATCTCGCCCGCATCGTGGATCGAGCCGGCGGCAACGCCTTTTACGCCGAGCAGCTGCTGCAGGCCGTCGTCGACCACGACGCGGCGACCCTGCCCGGTGCTCTCGCCGACGTGCTGTTGGCCCGGCTGGAGCAACTGCCCGGACCGGCCAACCGGGTGGTGCGGATCGCCGCGGTGGCCGGTCGGCAGGTGCAGCACGAACTGCTCAGCGCCGCCGCAGACCTCGGCGACGGCGATCTGGACAACGCGTTGCGCGAGGCGGTGGCGCGCAACGTCCTGGTTCCCGCCGAGGACGGGACCTTCGCCTTCCGGCACGCGTTGCTGCGCGAGGCGTCCTACGCCGACCTCCTGCCGGGCGAGCGGGTGCGCATCCACGCGCGGTTCGCCCAGCTGCTCGACGACGGGCGGGGGCCGGCCGCCGAGCTGGCCTACCACCGGCGGGAGAGCCACGACCTGGCCGGTGCGTTGACCGCCTCGGTGCAGGCGGCCGAGGAGGCCCGGGGTCTGGGTGCCCCGGCCGAGCAGCTGCACCATCTGGAGGCCGTGCTGCGGTTGTGGCCGGCGGTGCCCGAGGCGACCGAGCGGATCGGCCGCGACGAGGTGTCGGTGATGCTGGCCGCGGCCAACGCCGCGGCCCAGGCCGGTGAGTCGGCGCGGGCCGTGGCGTTGACCAGGGCCGCTTTGGAGCGTGTCGAGTCACCCACCGACGTCGAGCTGACCGCGAAGGTCCGCTACACGCTCGCGCAGAACCTGCTGACCGTCGATCTGGACCAGGCCGCCTACGCCGAGACCAGCGCCGCGCTCGACCTGCTGCCCGCCGACCCGCCGTCACCGGTGCTGGTCTGGGCCGCGGCGACGCACGTCCGGACGGCGTTCTATGTAGGGGACGTCGAGGGTGCGCGGCGGGCCGGGGAACAGGCCCTCAGTGGTGCCGAGGCGCTCGGGCTGGACGCCGCCTGGGCGGAGGCCGCGATCTCACTGGCCCGGATCGAGCAGCGCCGTGGCGATCCGGAGCAGGTGACCGCGCAGCTTCGGCAGGCGCACGAGCGGGCCCGGCGGGCCTGTGACGAGGCCGTGGAGATCAGGGCGGCGTACAACCTCGCCCTGGTCCGGTACGAGCTGGGGGACCTGACCGGCGCCCTGCACTGGGCCGACCTCGGTGGCGACCGGGCGGCCGCTACGGGACTCGGCTGGAGCCTGTACGGCGCCGAGCTCCGCTACCTCCAGGCGGTCGTGCGCTACGTGGCCGGCGACTGGGACGGCAGCTTGCGCGCCGCTGACCTCACCGGTCAGACCCCACCGGTCTCGGCGCGGAACATCGGCGCCGCCGGCTTGCTCGTCGTGGTGGGCCGCGGCGATCCGGCGACCGCACGCAAGGTCGAGCAGGGGCTGCGCGCCTCCGGAGATGCCCCGCTGGCCCTGCTGACCGCCGGGACGTGCGCCGTGGAGTGGGCGGCGTGGAGCGATCCTGACCAGGCGGTGACCCTGACCGAGCGGACGATGGCCGACGTGTCGCACCTCTGGGGCGACGACGTCCTCGGGTTCGTGCGGCTGATCGCGACCGGGATGGTCGGGCAGGCCGATCTGGTCCAGGCCGCCCGTCGGGTCGGTGACCAGGCCACGGTGCAGCGACTGACCGATCGGGTCGAACCGTTGCTCGACCGCGCCCGGCACCTGGCCGAGGACAGCGTCGCCGAGCGCGGGCCGCTCGGCGTCGAGGGACACGCCTGGGTCGGCCGGCTGGAAGCCGAGTGGTCAAGGCTGTCCGGGCACTCCGATCCCGACCAGTGGCGCGACGTGGTGGCCGCGTTCGGCTACGGCCACGTCTACGAGCAGGCTCGCGGGCGATGGCGACTGTCCGAGGCCCTGGTCGCGGCCGACCACCGTGCGGAGGCTGCCGAGCACGCGCGGTCGGCGTACGACGTCGCGGTCCGCCTCGGAGCCCGGCCGCTCGCCGAGGCGGTGGCCGGGTTGGTCCGCCGGGCCCGGCTGGACGCGGGTCTGCCGGGTGCGGCCGGTACGCCGGAGTCCTCGCCACTGACGCCACGCGAGCAGGACGTGCTCGGCCTGCTGACTCAGGGCATGACCAACCGGCAGATCGGCCGCGAGCTCTACATCAGCGAGAAGACGGCCAGCGTGCACGTATCCAACATCCTGTCCAAGCTCAAGGCGTCCGGGCGCACCGAAGCGGTGGCCATCGCCCACCGCCGCGGCCTGCTCGTCGTCGAAGGGAGCTGACAATGCCCGAACTGTCCCAGCTGGTCTGCGACCGGCTCAGTGCCGACACGATCGGCTGGCTGACCACGGTTTCACCCTCGGGGCGCCCGTCACCACGGCCGATCTGGTTCCTGTGGGACGGCGACCGCTGCGTGATCTACAGCCAGCCGGAGGCGGCCAAGCTGAAGCACATCGCGGCCAACGATCGGGTCTCACTGCACCTGAACTCCGACCCCGACGGCGGTTCCGTCGTTGTCGTCGCGGGCCGGGCCCGGGTGCTGCCGGACGCGCCGACAGCGGACCGCTGGCCCGGGTTGCTGGACAAGTACGC
>JACCSC010000240.1 GCA_013813215.1 Geodermatophilaceae bacterium
AGGGCCTCGGCCACCACCGCGGCGGTGCCGAAGGTGCCCAGACCCCGGCCGCGGTACTCCGGATCGACCCAGACGCCCTGGATCTGCGCCGCCCCGGAGGACAGGGCCCCGAGTTCGGCCTTGAACAGGACCTCCCCGTCCTCGATCCGGGCGAAGGCCCGACCGGCGACGATCAGGTCACGGATCCGGGCCCGGTAGCTGCGGCCACCGTCGGTCCCCAACGGCGAGAGACCGATCTCCTCGGTGAACATCGCCACGCACGCCGGCAGCAGCAGGTCGAGCTCGCCGAGGCGGACGGCACGCACGCCCGGGTCCGGCCGCAACCGCGGCGCGGTGGGCAGGCTCATCAGCGGTTGGAACGGCCGCAGCTCCCGAGCCGGTCCCCAGGCTTCGGCCAGGGCGGCCCAGAGCACTTCCACGGCCGGCTGCGGGCCGACGATCGACGAGCAGCGCCGGCCCTGCTGCAGCGCCTGGTGGGCGAACGCCGACAGCGCGGCCGGGTTACGTACCAGCGGGACGAGGTTGGGGCCGGACAGGCAGACGCCGTCCAGCCGGTCCTCGCCGTGGCCCCACAGCTCACCGCCGAGCCGGCGCGGGTCCAGGCCGCCGCGCTCGACCCGGGTGGCGACCAGGCAACCGGCCACCGGGTCCGCGGCCAGCAGCGCCCGGACCGCCGGCAGATCGGCGTCACCGAGCAGCCGGCAGGCCAACATGCCAGTCACCGGGCTCAGCTCACCTCCACCCGCGGGGATCCCGACGGCACCGTCGTACCCATCTGGTCGGCCAGCAGCATCGCCTGCTCGATCAGGGTCTCCACGATCTCGGACTCGGGCACGGTCTTGATCACCTCGCCCTTGACGAAGATCTGGCCCTTGCCGTTTCCGGAGGCGACCCCGAGATCGGCCTCCCGGGCCTCCCCCGGTCCGTTGACCACGCAGCCCATCACGGCCACCCGCAACGGCACCTGCATACCCTCCAGCCCGGCGGTGACCCGCTCGGCCAGGGTGTAGACGTCGACCTGCGCCCGCCCGCAAGACGGGCAGGAGACGATCTCCAGCCCCCGCTTGCGCAGGTTGAGCGACTCCAGGATCTGCAGGCCGACCTTCACCTCCTCGACCGGCGGGGCCGACAGCGAGACGCGGATGGTGTCCCCGATGCCCCGGCTGAGCAGGGCACCGAAGGCCACGGCGGACTTGATGGTCCCCTGGAAGGTCGGCCCGGCCTCGGTGACGCCGAGGTGCAGCGGGTAGTCGCAGCGCTCCGCCAGCAACTCGTAGGCCCGGACCATGACCACCGGGTCGTGGTGCTTGACCGAGATCTTGATGTCGCGGAAGTCGTGCTCCTCGAACAGCGAGCACTCCCACAGCGCGGACTCGACGAGCGCCTCGGGGGTGGCCTTGCCGTACCTCTCCAGTAGCCGCTTGTCCAGGCTGCCGGCGTTCACCCCGATCCGGATCGGCACCTTCGCGTCGGCGGCGGCCTTCGCGATCTCGCCGACCCGATCGTCGAAGCGCTTGATGTTGCCGGGATTGACCCGTACGGCGGCGCACCCGGCGTCGATCGCGGCGAAGACGTAGCGCGGCTGGAAGTGGATGTCGGCGATCACCGGGAGCTGCGACTTGGCCGCGATGGCCGTCAGCGCCTCGGCGTCATCGGTGTCCGGTACGGCGACGCGGACGATCTGGCAGCCGGCCGCGGTGAGTTCGGCGATCTGCTGCAGGGTGGCGTTGATGTCGGCGGTTTTCGTCGTCGTCATCGACTGCACGGAGATCGGCGCGTCGCCACCGACCAGGACCGCCTTGCTGCCGCGGCCGACGGAGATCTGCCGGCTCACTCGGCGCGGGGCGAGAGTGGGCGGGGGTAGTTCGGGCATGCCTAGGGCAACGGTCATTGCAGAGAGTCCAAAGTGATCGGGTTGACGATGTCGGCGACCAGCAGCAGACCGGACAGCACGATGAAGACGCTGGCCACGACGTAGGCGACGGGCATCAGCCGGGCGGTGTCGAACGGGCCGGGATCGGGTTTGTGGCGCAGCCGAGCCACGACGGCCCGGGCCTTCTCCCACAGGGCGCCGGCGACGTGGCCGCCGTCCAGCGGGTAGAGCGGGACCAGGTTGAAGAGGAACAGCACCATGTTCAGGCTGGCCAGCAAGCCCAGGAAGAAGATCATCTTCTCCTGGAAGGGTGCATCCTCGGCCGGCAGCCCGAACACCTCGCCGGAGATGCGCCCCACGCCGACGATGCCGACCGGCCCGTTGACGTCGCGTTCTTCGCCCAGGAAGGCGGCCCGGAACAGCTGCGGCATCTTGGCCGGGATGCCGATCAGCCGCTGCGCCGCCTCGGCGATGAACTCGCCGACCTGCCCGGGTACGGATGTGATGGGCTGCTGGACGTACGGCGTCGTCGGCCCCAGGCCCAGGAACCCGACGGTGACCGTCTCGTCGGACTCCCCCGTGCCGTCGGCGTACACCCGGTTCGGCAACGGGGTGACGGTCAGGTCGACCTCGTCACCGTCGCGGAGGACGGTGACCGTAATCGGTTCGTCCGGGCTGCCCCGGATGACCCCGCGTACACCGTCCCAGCTGTCCAGGGGCCGGCCGTCGATGGCCACGATCCGGTCAGCGGGCTGGAAGCCGGCTTCGCTGGCCGGGCTGCGCACGGGGATCGCACAGTCCGGCCCGGCCTCGCAGGGTGCGCCCGTCTCGTCGACCGGCACGTTGCAGCCGGCGTCGCGCGGTGCGGTCGCTGGCAGCACGCACTGGGAGACCGAGTCCACGGTTGTGGTGGGTGTCGGGATGCCGAACCCGACGAGAATGATCGTGAACAGCACAAACGCGAAGACCAGGTTGTGCGCCGGCCCGGCCGACATGACGATGATCCGCTGCCACCACGGCTTGCGGTAGAAGACCCGGTCCCCGTCACCGGGGCCGATGTCCAGCAGGGAGGCGCCGCGGACCTCCTCGACCAGCTTGCGCAGCCGCCCCAGCTTGCGCCCGGCCAGGTCCTCGTCGCCGGGCGGCATCATGCCGACGATGCGGATGTAGCCGCCGAGCGGGATCGCCTTGACGCCGTGTTCGGTCTCCCCGATCCGCCGCGACCACAACGTCGGCCCGAACCCGACCATGAACTGGGTGACCCGCATGCCGAAGCGCCGGGCCCAGACGAAGTGGCCCAGCTCGTGGAACCAGATCGAGAAGGCCAGGCCGACGACGAAGAGCAGGACGCCCAGGAGGGTCATCATGCGCCGGCGTTCTCCTCGTCGATCACCGTTCGGGCCTGGCGTCGCGCCCACTGTTCGGCGCCGAGGACGTCGGCGACGGTCGTCGGTGCGTCGTACCCTGCCGCGTCCTCCACCACGGTACGCACCACATCGAGGATGCCGGGGAACGACAGCCCGCCGGCGACGAACGCCGACACCGCCTCCTCGTTCGCGGCGTTGAAGATGGCCGGCAGGCAGCCGCCGGCCACCCCCACCTCACGGGCCAGCGTGATCGCCGGGAAGGTCTCGTGGTCCACCGGCTCGAAGTCCCAGCGGGCGGCCTGCGACCAATCCACGGCGACCGCCGCGCCGGGGACCCGGTGCGGCCACCCCAGGGCCAGCGCGATGGGCAGCCGCATGTCCGGCGGGCTGGCCTGCGCGATCGTCGAGCCGTCCACGAACTCGACCATGGAGTGGATCACCGACTGGGGGTGAACGACGACGTCGATGGCGTCGTACGGGATGTCGAACAGAAGATTGGCCTCGATGACCTCCAGGCCCTTGTTGACCAGCGTGGCGCTGTTGATGGTGATCACCGGGCCCATGTCCCACGTCGGATGGGCCATCGCCTGCTGCACCGTCACGTGGGCCAGCTCGGCGCCGGTGCGGCCACGGAACGGGCCGCCGCTCGCGGTGAGGACCAGCCGGCGGACCTCGGCCGTCGACCCGGCCCGCAGGCACTGCGCCAGGGCCGAGTGCTCGGAGTCGACCGGGACCAGCTGGCCGGGCTTGGCCCGCTCGAGGACCAGCGGACCGCCGGCGATCAGGCTCTCCTTGTTGGCCAGGGCCACCGTGCGTCCGGCGTCCAGCGCGGCCAGCGTCGGCGCCAGTCCGATGGAACCGGTGATCCCGTTGAGCACGACGTCGGCGGGCCAGGTCGCGAGTTCGGCGGCGGCGTCCGGACCGGCCAGGATTCGGGGTACGGCGAACTGGCCCGTGCTGTAACCCTTGGCCCGAGCGGCGGCGTAGAAGGCGAGCTGCAGATCCTGCGCCGCGGTCGCCCGGGCCACGGCCACGGCGTCCACTCGCAGGTCGAGGGCCTGCTGGGCCAGCAGGTCCACGCTGCCGCCGCCGGCGGCAAGGCCGACGATCCGGAACCGGTCCGGCGCGGCCCGTGCCACCTCGATGGCCTGCCGTCCGATCGAGCCGGTCGACCCGAGCACGACGATCTCGCGGGGTCGGCTCACCGCCCCATCCTCCCGCACGCCGCTACTTCGATCAGGTGACCCAGATCAAAGCCGGGAGCCGCAGGTGGGAGGCTGCCGGGCATGGTCACGCTGGGCGTGAGCGCGGTGATCCGCGACGAGCAGGGTCGGGTGCTGCTCGCGCTACGCCGCCGGCCGGCGATCTGGAACCTGCCTGGCGGCTCGGTGGAGCCGGGTGAGGCGCCCTGGGACGCCGCGGTCCGGGAAACCCGCGAGGAGGTCGGCCTCGATGTCGAGGTGGACCGGCTGACCGGCGTGTACGACCGTTCGCCCGACGGCGATCCGGTGCTGGTGTTCACCTGCCGCGTGCTCGCCGGTACGGCGACGACGACCGAGGAGGCGGCGCGCGTCGGCTGGTTCGAGCCGGACGCGCTGCCGGCCGAGATCAACCCGTACCAGCCGGAGCGGATCGCCGACGCCGTACGGGCCGGACCGGCAGCGGTGCTCCGCCACCAGCCCGGCCCGCCGGTCCGCGAGCTCTGCCCGGACTAGACGCCGACCTTCTCCCGCGGTGGTGCGGCCTCGGCCGCCTCGTCCTCGTGGATCCCGACCCGGGCGTAGATCCGAGCCAGCGGACCCGGCAGCCACCAGTTCGCCCGGCCGAGCAACCGCATCGTGGCCGGGACGAGCAGCGCCCGGACGATGGTCGCGTCCACCACGATGGCGATCACCGTGGCCACACCGATGAGCTTGATGAAGGTGATCCCCGAGGTGCCGAAGGCCCCGATCACGACGACCAGCAGCAGCGCGGCCGAGGTGATGACACCGCCGGTGCGCTGCAGACCCGTCGCCACGGCCTCGGTGTTGTCCCCGGTCAGGTCGTACTGTTCGCGGATCCGGGACAGCAGGAACACCTCGTAGTCCATCGACAATCCGAAGGCGATGGCCAGCACCAGGATCGGCTGGGTGGCCTCGATCGTCCCGGTCGAGGTGAAGCCGAGCAGGCCCGACAGGTTGCCGTCCTGGAAGATCAGCACGAGGGCACCGAACGTCGCCCCGAGCGACAGGATGTTCATGACGATCGCCTTGAGCGGCAGCACCACTGAGCCGAAGGCGAGGAACAGCAGCACGAACGTCGCCAGCCCCACGATCAGCGCCATCCACGGCAACGTGTCGCCGATACTGCCCAGCAGGTCCACCAGGGCGGCCGTCTGCCCGCCGACGAGAACCTCCGCACCAGCCGGCGAGGACAGCGCGCGGACCTCATCGACCACCTCGCGCGACGCCTCGGACAGCACATCGCCGCCCAGGTAGACCGCGACGCCGGCGGTGGACCCGGCCGCTCCGGTGACCTCGACAGCATCGACCCCGGCCAGCTGCCCCACGGCGTCCACGTACGACGCGAGGGCCCCCTCGTCGACCGGCCCGTCGAAGGCCAGGGCGACGGTCAGTGCCGGGTCCGCGACCGCGCCGAAGTCGGTCTCCAGCTGCTCGCTGACGACCCGGCTCTCGGTACCCGCCGGCAGCACCCGCGCGTCGATCCCACCGAAGCTGGCCCGCAGGAACGGCGTACCGAGAATAAGTAGCAGGGCGACGAGCGCGACGACGTACAGGACCGGACGACGCATCACCGAGTGGGCGATCCGGTACCAGGCGCCCGGGCCCTCCGACTGCCGACGCGGGGCCAGCCGGCGCAGGAGGGGGCGGACCGACAGGGAGTCGATCCGGTGACCGACGACCGCGAGCAGCGCCGGCAGGACGGTCAGCGCGGCGGTCATCGCAACGAGCACCGCCGCGATGCCGCCCAGGCCCATCGAGCGCAGGAAGTTCTGCGGGAACAGGGTCAGCCCGGACAGCGCGATCGCAACGATCACGCCGGAGACGGCCACGGTGCGCCCGGCCGTGCGCAGGGTACGGCGCAACGCCTCGGGGACCTCGCGCCCGGCCCGCAGCTCCTCGCGGAACCGGCTCACGATGAACAGGCCGTAGTCGATGGCCAAGCCCAGCCCCAGGAAGATCACGATGTTGATCGCGAAGACCGACACGTCGGTCACGAGCGTCATGAGGCGGATCACGGTGAACGCGCCGAGGATCGCGACACCGCCGATGACCAGGGGCATCGACGCGGCCACCAGGCCGCCGAAGATGATCACGAGCAGCACGAAGACGATCGGCAGCGACAGCATCTCGGCGCGTGCGATGTCCTCCCCGACCTGCTCGTTGATGTCGCGGTTGATCGCCGCGGGGCCGCCGATCTGCTCGTCGAGGCCGGGCACGTCCAGCGCCGCTTCCACGGCCGGAAGCTGCTCCGTGCGCGCGTCCTCGTCGGCGCCGGTGAGCTGCAGGACGACGTACGTGGACCTCCGATCCGAACTCACGAACTGAGCCGCGCCGGTCGAGAAGTAGCTCGTCGTGCTGGCCACGTCGTCGGTGGGCAGCGCGTCCAGGGTGTTCTGCACGGCCTCGGCGTACGCCGGATCGTCGACGGTGAGCGCGTCGCTGCGGTAGATGACCACGACGTCCGCACCCGGGCGACCCAGATCGGCGGCCAGCGCCTCGTCGGCCCGGAAGCTCTCGCTGGCCGGATCCTCGAAGCCACCGGAGGACAGCGCGCCGAACGCTCCGGTCCCCCAGACCCCGGCGAAGACGATGAAGGCGGCGGCGAGCAGCAACACGAGCCGGCGCCGACGGTAGGTGACACGGGCCAGAGCGTCGAGCATCGCAGTCCTCCGCGGGTTAGGGTCCGGGCGAGCACCTGTCGTGGTGAACGCCGTTCATCTGGTGAACGTCGTACACTCTGCATACACTGTTCACTCATGTCAAGGGGCATCGTGGTCGTCGCGTCGAGTCGAGCCGGGAAGCCCTCCCGGCGGGCGGCCCAGCGGGAGAGCACGCTGCTGGAGATCCGACGCGAGGGCCGGCGGCGGCTCGTCAGCGAGGGTGAGGCAGGGGTGACCCTGCGCCCGATCGCACGGGCCCTCGGGCTCACCGCGCCGGCGCTGTACCGCTACTACGCCAGCCGCGACGACCTGCTGCTAGACCTCATCGCCGACCTGTACGCCGAACTGACCGAGGGCATGGAGCGCGCCAGCGCCGGCCCCCTACCGCAGGACCTGGCCGCCCGGACGGTCGCTGTGACGTGGGAGTTCCGGCGCTGGGCGCGGGCCAACCCGCGGGAGTTCCAGCTCGTCTTCGCCACGCCGGTGGGAACCGGCGAGGACAGCCGGACCGAGCGCCTCGACGCCTGCGGGCAGCGCTTCGGTCGGGTGTACCAGACGTTGTTCGCCGAGATCTGGCAGCGCGCGCCGTTCCCCATCCCAGCCGACGACGACCTCGATCCCCGCCTGCGCGCACAGCTGGCCACCTGGGCCGCGGACAACGACATCCCGCTGCCACTGGGTGCGCTGGCGATGTTCCTCGGCTGCTGGGTCCGGATCTACGGCTTGATCTCGCTGGAGGTCTTCGGTCACCTCGGCTTCGCGCTGGAGGACGTCACCCCGATGTACGACGCCATGATGGCCGAGCTCGGCGCTCGGCTCGGGCTGCCGTGGCGGGCGGAGTTCGGCTGCCCCGAGCCGGGCTGACCACGCCGTCCGCGGGCGATACGCTGCCCGGACCAGCGACCGGGAGGGGCCCTGTGGCCGACACCGCACACCAGCACGGCAGTTCGCCGGTACCCGTCGAACACGAGCGGCCGGAGGACTGGGGCTGGCACCACGAGTGGCGGCGCAGCACCCCGGTGATCGGCTGGCTCATGACGATCTCGATCCTGCTGCTGATCTTGGGCAACCACGTAGGGAACGTGGAGAACTACTGGCTGATCGGAACCGCCGCGTTCATGGCCGTGCTGCTGGTCCGGGACCGGATCAGGCGCAAGAACGCCTGGCGCGCCTGACTCAGTCCGCCGCGGCCAACTGACCGCAGGCGCCCGCAATCTCCCGACCCCTGGTGTCGCGCACGGTGGTCGGCACGCCGCGATCCCGCAGCCGCCGGACGAACTCCCGCTGTACGGCCGGATCGCTGGCGTCCCACCGGCTGCCCGGTGTCGGGTTCAGCGGGATCAGGTTGACGTGGGTGAGCCGCGCGCGCAGCAGCTGGGCGAGCAGGTCGGCCCGCCAAGGCTGGTCGTTGACGTCGCGGATCATCGCGTACTCGATGGACACCCGCCGGCCGGTCGCGGCGGCGTACTCCCAGGCCGCGTCCAGGACCTCGGCCACCGGCCAGCGGGTGTTGACAGGGACCAGCGTGTCGCGCAGCTCGTCGTCCGGTGCGTGCAGGCTCACCGCCAACGTCACGTTCAGACCCTCGCCGGTCAGGCGGCGGATCGCGGGGACCAGCCCGACCGTGGACACCGTGACCGAGCGCTGGGACAGCCCGAGTCCGGAGGGCGGCGGCTCGGTGAGCCGGCGTACGGCGGCCAGCACGCGCTGGTAGTTCGCCAAGGGCTCGCCCATGCCCATGAACACCACGTTGCTCACCCGGCCCGGCCCGCCGGGGATCTCGTCGCGGGCCAGGGCCCGCGCCCCGGCCACCACCTGCTCGACGATCTCGGCGGTGGACAGGTTGCGGGTCAGCCCACTCTGGCCGGTGGCGCAAAAGGGGCAGGCCATCCCGCAGCCGGCCTGGCTGGACACGCACAGCGTCGTCCGGCCGGGATAGCGCATGAGCACGCTCTCGATGAGGACGCCGTCCATCGCCCGCCACAGCGTCTTGCGGGTCGCACCGTCGTCGCAGCCGACATGCCGGACGACGGTGAGCAACGGGGGCAGCAGCGCCTCGGCCAGCGTGGCGCGGGCCGCGGCCGGGACGTCGGTCATCCGCTCGACGTCGTCCTCGAGCCGGCCGAAGTAGTGCCGGCCCAGCTGGTCGGCCCGGAAGGCCGGCTCGCCGAGCTCGGCGACGGCGGCGCGTCGCTGCCCCGGGTCGAGGTCGGCGAGGTGCCGCGCCGGGCGGACCGCTCGCGGCGCGGTGAAGACCAGAGGGATGGCGCTCATCTGGTGCGAGTGTCCCACGCAGCCGCCGGGTACCGTGCGCAGCCGTGAGCTTCCTCGGCGTGCAAGCGGATCCCGACGTGGCCCCGCCGGTCGGCGTCGGACCGCACCCCCAGCCCTGGCCCGCGGGCGCCCACCTCGATCCCGATCTGCTTGCCGGCGGCGACCGCCGCAACGTGCTCGATCGATACCGCTACTGGCGGCACGAGGCGATCGTCGCCGACCTGGACTCCAGACGGCACGAGTTCCACGTGGCCATCGAGAACTGGCAGCACGACCTCAACATCGGCACCGTCGTACGGACCGCCAACGCCTTCCTCGCCGCCGAGGTGCACATCGTCGGCCGGCGGCGCTGGAACCGCCGCGGTGCGATGGTCACCGACCGCTACCAGCACGTCCGCTACCACGACGATCCCGCGGCACTGGCCGGCTGGGCGGCCGAGACCGGCCTGCCGCTGGTTGGCGTGGACAACCTGCCCGGCGCGGTGCCACTGGAATCGGTAGTCCTGCCCCGCGCCTGCGTCCTGCTCTTCGGCCAGGAAGGGCCCGGCCTGTCCGGCGCGGCCCGCGCGGCAGCGGCGCAGGTCTGCTCGATCGCGCAGTTCGGGTCCACCCGCTCGATCAATGCCGGGGTGGCCGCGGGGATCGCGATGCACGCCTGGATCCGTCAGCACGCGGAGTTGGGCTCGTGAGCGCCGACGCACTCGTCTCCGCGGAGGCGTCGGCGTGACCAGCCTGCTGCTGCACATGACGACCCGGGCGATGTACGCCGAGGCGCAGCGCACCGGTCGCTACCGGGTCGCCTCGCTGGCGGCCGAAGGGTTCATCCACCTGTCCACCGCGGAGCAGGTCCACCTCCCGGCGAACGCGCTGTTCCGCGGTCGGCGCGACATCGTGCTGCTCTGCATCGATCCGGACCGGCTCGGCGCCGCGGTGCTGTGGGAGCCGGTCGACCCCGCCGATCCGCAGAGCATGCGCTTCCCGCACCTGTACGGCGAACTCGACATAGCCGCTGTCGTCGCGGTGGTCGACTACCTCCCGGCCGCGGACGGCTCGTTCGCCCCGCCGGTTATCCAGGACCTGCCGGGTCAGCCCGGCGGCACCATGTAGGACAGCAGGATCCAGGCCACGGCGGCTGACGGGAGCAGCGAATCCAGGCGGTCCATGAGGCCGCCGTGACCCGGGAGCAGCGAGCCCATGTCCTTGATCCCCAGGTCCCGCTTGAGCATCGACTCGCCCAGGTCACCGAGCGTGGAGGTCGCAGCGATCGCCACCCCGAACAGGGCGCCCTGCCACCACCGACCGTCCAGACCCAGGGTCAGGAACAGCGCGCCGCCGACCGCGCAGGCGAGCATCGACCCGGCCAGGCCTTCCCACGACTTCTTCGGGCTCACCGAGGCCGCGAGCGGGTGCTTGCCGAAGACCACACCGGCGGCGTAGCCGCCGACGTCACTGCAGACCACGGTGGCGATGAACGCGATGACCCGGGCCGCCCCGTCGTCGGGGAGCGAGAGCAGTACGGCGAACCCGGCGAGCAACGGGACGTAGGTGGCAATCAACACCGTCGTACTGATGTCGTGCAGGTATCCGCTGGCGCCGTCGGCCAGCCGCCAGACGATGCACGCGAGCACGGTGATCATGAAGGAAATGACCAGGCCGTCCGCGCCGCGCAGGTAGGTCAGCGCCATCATCGAGATGCTGCCGAGGACCAACGGGACGACGGGCTGGCGGGCCCCGTCGCCGTCCATGGCGCGGATCAGCTCCCAGACGCCGACGACCACGGCCAGCCCGACCACGACGGCGAAGCCGTCGCGGAACAGGAGCAGGGTGGCGATGACGACGCCCCCGAGCCCGACGCCCACGGCGATCGCGGCGCCCAGATCACGTCCAGCCCGCGAACGCTTGTCCGCCGGCATCGCCTGGTCCGTGGTGGCCACGGGGATCGGAGGCTCGCTGGTGGTCACGTCGGGAGGTCTCCGCTCAGACCTCGAGCAGTTCGGCTTCCTTGTGCTTCACCGCGTCGTCGATCGCGGCGATGTACTTGGCGGTGGTGTCGTCCAGCTCCTTCTCCGCCCGCCGTACGTCGTCCTCGCCGGCCTCACCGTCGTGCTTGATGCGCTCCAGCTCTTCCTTCGCCTTGCGCCGCACATTGCGGATCGCGACGCGCGCGTCCTCGCCCTTGTGCCGCGCCACCTTGACCAGGTCGCGACGTCGCTCCTCGGTCAGCTGCGGGAAGATCACCCGGATCAGCGTTCCGTCGTTGGTCGGGTTGACCCCGAGGTCGCTGTCCCGGATCGAGCGCTCGATGGCGCCGAGCTGCGTGCCGTCGTACGGCTTGATCACCGCCATCCGGGCCTCCGGGACGTTGATCGAGGCCATCTGCGGGATCGGGGTGGGCGCGCCGTAGTAGTCCACGAGCAGCCGGCCGAACATCGCCGGACTCGCCCGGCCGGTGCGGACGCTGCCCAGGTCTTCCCGCGCGAACGAGACGGCCTTGTCCATCTTCTCCTCGGCGTCGAAGAGTGCCTCGTCGATCACGGGTGTTCCTCCTGTCGGGTCGGCGCGGCCATCCGGCCGCGGGACGGCTACGCGCTGACCAGCGTGCCGATCCTCTCACCGGCCACCGCCCGGGCGATGTTTCCTTCCACGAGCATGTTGAACACCACGATGGGAAGCCGGTTGTCCATCGCCAACGAGATCGCTGTCGAGTCGGCGACCTGCAATCCCCGCGCGAGCACCTCGGCATGGGTCAGCCGCTCGAACATGCGCGCGTCGGGGACCAGGCGCGGGTCCGCATCGAACACCCCGTCGACGCCGTTCTTGGCCATGAGCAGCACCTGGCAGTGGATCTCCAGGGCCCGCTGGGCCGCCACCGTGTCCGTGGAGAAGAACGGCATGCCCGCGCCGCAGCCGAAGATGACCACGCGGCCCTTCTCCAGGTGCCGGATCGCGCGCAACGGGATGTACGGCTCGGCGACCTGCCCCATCGTGATCGCGGTCTGCACCCGCGTCGGCGTACCGCGTTGTTCCAAGAAGTCCTGCAGGGCCAGGCAGTTCATCACCGTGCCGAGCATGCCCATGTAGTCCGCTCGCGCCCGGTCCATGCCGCGCTGCGACAGCTCCGCGCCCCGGAAGAAGTTGCCGCCGCCGACGACCACGCCGACCTGGGCACCGCCTGCGACGACCTCGGCGATCTGGCGGGCAATCCCGTCTACGACGTCCGGGTCCACACCGACCCGCCCGGCGCCGAAGGTCTCACCGGAAAGCTTGAGCAGCACCCGCTGGTACCCGCGCGGTCGCTGCAATGGTTCGGCCGTGCTCGCCGATGGGTGCATCACGAGCGGCTCCTCCCGGCGCGGGTCGCGGCGCGGGGTGACCGCTCCGGCACTGTCGGTGTTGCGTGGGGATCCTCCGATCCTGCCCTACGCCCGGCCGACCTCGAAACGCACGAAGCGGGTCACGGTCACACCCGCGTCGGCCAGCACCCGCTGCATGGCCTGCTTCTTGTGCTCCTCGCGGACCGACACCTGCTCGAGCAGCGTGGCGTCCTTGAAGAACCCGTTCACCCGGCCCTCCACGATCCGGCCGATCGCCGCCTCCGGCTTGCCTTCCTCGCGCGCGGTCTCCTCGGCGATGCGCCGCTCAGCGGCCACGACGTCCTCGGGCACGTCCTCGCGGGACAGGTACCGCGGGCTCATCGCCGCGATGTGCATGCCGACCCCACGGGCCAGCTCGTCATCCCCGCCGGTGTACTCGACGAGCACGCCTACCTGCGGCGGCAGGTCGGGGTTGCGGCGGTGCAGGTAGACCGCCGTCGTTCCCTCGGCCACGACGAACCGGTTCACGACGATCTTCTCACCGAGCTTGGCCGACTCCTCGTCCACTGCCGCCTGCACGGTGCGGCCGTCGGGCAGCTGCTGCTCGAGCAACGTGGGAACGTCCTGCGGCTCGGCGGCGGCGCTGTGCTCGACGATCGAGGCGGCCAGGGCCTGGAATGAGGAGTTCTTCGCTACGAAGTCCGTCTCGCAGTTGAGCTCGAGCAGCGCCGAACCGGCCGCCGCGACGAGCCCGTTGGCTGCGGTACGACCGGCTCGCTTGCTGACGTCCTTCGCGCCCTTGACCCGCAGGATGTCCACTGCGGCGTCGAAGTCGCCGTTGGTCTCCTCCAGCGCCCTCTTGCAGTCCATCATCCCGGCCGCGGTCAGCTCGCGCAGCCGCTTGACGTCGGCGGCGGTGTAGTTCGCCATCTCCTCGCTTCTCTCTTCTCGCGCGGGGGGCCTGCGCCCCCCGGACAGGTCAACCCGCGTGCGGAAGTACGTGATCCGCTGCCTCGGGTCAGGCCCTGCCTGGGTCTAGGACCGTTCGGTGGTGTCCTCGGCGGGGGGCGCGTCGGCCTGTTGCTCGGCGGCCGCCTCGGTGGCCGCAGGCGCGTCCGGTACGTCCGCAGTTGCATCCGGTGCATCCGGTGCGTCCGCAGGAGCATCCGGTGCATCCGGTGCGTCCGCAGGTGCATCCGGTACGTCCGGTGCGTCCGCAGGTGCATCCGGTGCATCCGGTGCGTCCGCAGGTGCATCCGGTGCATCCGGTGCGTCCGCAGGTGCATCCGGTACGTCCGGTGCGTCCGCGGGCGCTTCTGGTGCGGCCGCCTCCGCCGGCGCTGGCGGTGCTGACGCGTCCGCCGTTGCCTCCGGGGTCTGGACGGACGGTGTGGCGTCGGCGGGTATGGGCTCCGCGGGCGCCGCGGTGACAGCGTCGGCGGCGTCCGTGGCCGCAGTCCCGACCGTCGCCGCCGCGGTGCTCTTGCCCTCCAGCAACTCGCGTTCCCACTCCGGCATCGGCTCGTTCGCGCCGATCTCGACGGGCTGCACGGCACCGTCGCCGGATTCCTCGTCGCGCCCGGCGTTGGCCTGCGCGGCCGCGCGGGCCAGCTTGCCCTCGGCCACCGCGTCAGCGATGACCCGGGTCAGCAGGGCGGCGCTACGGATGGCGTCGTCGTTGCCGGGGATCTTGTAGTCGACCTCGTCCGGGTCGCAGTTCGTGTCGAGCACGGCCACGACGGGGATACCCAGCTTGCGGGCTTCGCCGACGGCGATGTGCTCCTTCTTGGTGTCGACGACCCAGATCGCGCTCGGCACGCGGGCCATGTCCCGGATCCCACCGAGCGTGCGGTCGAGCTTGATCCGCTCGCGGGACAGCACGAGCTGCTCCTTCTTGGTCATCACCGTGGTGCCGCCGGTTTGCTCGATGACCTCGAGCTCCTTGAGCCGCTGCAGACGCTTGTGCACGGTGCTGAAGTTGGTCAGCATCCCGCCGAGCCAGCGCTGGTTGACGAAGGGCATGCCCACGCGCTGGGCCTGCTCGGAGATCGCCTCCTGCGCCTGCTTCTTGGTGCCGACGAACAGCACGGAACCGCCGTGCGCCACCGTCTCGCGGACGAACTCGTAGGCCCGGTCGATGTAGGACAGCGTCTGCTGCAGATCGATGATGTAGATGCCGTTGCGTTCGGTGAAGATGAACCGCTTCATCTTGGGGTTCCACCGACGGGTCTGGTGCCCGAAGTGCACGCCGCTGTCCAGCAGCTGCTTCATGGTGACGACGGCCATGACGGCGCGTCCCTCCCAACGTCTGCGCGGCTGCGCCGTGAACGCTCAGCCACGCTGCCCGGTTGACGCGGCGGCCGGGTGGCGCACCGCCCTGGTGCCCGGTCCGCGACCGGATCGGCCCGGCGAACCGGGACCAGGGCGGTCGAGGTCCCCGCTGGTTGTAGGCGGGGAAGGAGCACGCGAAGTCGACCCGCCGGTGGCGAGTCGCGAGCCGAGTGTACGTCGTTCCCGGCGAGCGTTGTCCACAGGGGGCGTAGCGCGTCCACAGCCTGCCCATGACGCTCCCGCCCCCGGCTCGTCGACGGCAGTGTGACCGGTGTGACCTGCTCCCGGCTGCTGCGTCTCCTGCTGATCGTCGGTCCGTGCTGGCTGGCGCTCGTCGCGCTCGCCCCGGCCGCCGCGGCCGCCGCGGCCGACACCGATTGGGTGCTGCCGCTGGCCGGCGAGCCGCAGGTCACCCGGCCGTTCGACCCGCCTTCCACGCCGTACGGGCCGGGGCACCGTGGGGTCGATCTGGCCGGGACAACCGGCGAGCAGGTGCTGGCCGCCGGAGGCGGCACGGTCGGGTACGCTGCCCCGCTCGCCGGTCGCGGCGTCATCACCGTGCTGCACGACGGCGGCCTGCGCACTACCTACGAGCCCGTGACCGCGTCGGTGGTCGTCGGGCAGGCGGTCGACAGCGGCCAGCCGATCGGCACGCTCGAGGCCGGCCATGCCGGCTGCCCGGTGGCAGCCTGCCTGCACTGGGGACTGCTGCGCGGCGAGGTGTACCTCGATCCGATGTCCCTGCTGCACTCCGGCCCGATCCGGCTGCTCCCCCGGGCCGGCCCGGTGGGACCCGCCGCCGGGCCGGCCGGGCCGGTTGGACCGGCCGGTGTGCCCACCGATGCGGAGTACGACGACTCCTCCCGGGCCGTCTCGGAGACCGGGCCGGATGGGCCGGTGCCGGCGGGCTCTGCGCCGCTCGTCGTCACCGCGACGCTGGGCGCGATGGCGGGAGCGGCCTGCCTCCTGTGCCGACCGAAGCCACCGTGACGGTGGTTGCCGTCGGGGGCGTGATCAGGCGCGGGGGTGAGCCTGCTGGAACACCGCGCGCAGCCGCTCGGGCGAGACGTGGGTGTAGAGCTGCGTCGTAGCCACGCTGGCGTGCCCGAGCAGTTCCTGCACCGCGCGCAGGTCCGCCCCACCCTCCAGCAGGTGGGTAGCCGCGGTGTGCCGCAACCCGTGCGGGCCGATGTCGGGCGCCCCGGCCACCTGACCGGCCAGCCGGTGTACGACCCGGCGCACCTCGCGCGGATCGACTCGACCGCCGCGGGCGCCGAGCAGCAGCGCCGGTCCACTTCGCTCGGTGCGCAGCAGCCCTCGCGCCCGACCCAGGTAGACCCGCAGAGCCGACTCGGCCGGCAGTCCGTACGGAACGGATCGCTGCTTGTCCCCCTTGCCGATCACCCTGAGCAGGCGCCGGGACCGATCCACGTCGTCGAGGTCCAGCGCCACCAGTTCGCCGACCCGGATGCCGCTGCCGTAGAGCAGTTCGGCGGCCAGCCGATCCCGCAGCTCGAGGGGATCGCATGTCCCGGGCCCCGGGTCCGCCCCGGCCGCCTCGACGAGCGCGGCCGCCTGCTCGATGCGCAGGATCGCCGGCAGCTCCCGCCGTGGTGCCGGGCTGCGCAGCAGCAGGCCGGGATCACCGTCGAGCAGTCCCACCCGCGTGGCGTAGGCCGTGAAGGCCCGAGCCGCGGCGGCACGCCGGGCCAGGCTGCCGCGTGCACTTCCGAGGGTGCGCAGGGTGGCCAGCCAACTGCGCAGGACCGCCAGATCCAGCGCGGCCAGCGGCTGGCCGCCGCGCACGGCGAGGTGATGCAGCAGCGACGCCGTGTCGGCGGTGTAGGCGCGCACCGTGTTCTCGGACAGGCCGCGCTCAGCGCGCAGGTGCCGCTCGAAGGCCAGCAGGACGGCCGCGTGTGCGGCGGGCAGCCCGGCGCGGTCCACCCGCCGGGCCGCGGCCCTACGGCGTGCCGGACGCGCCGGAGGGGTGGCCACACGTGGACCGTGCGCCCCCCACGTGGACGACGCAAGCACCGCCACACCCGATGACGTATCGGTGACTGAGAGCTACCGTACCTGCACACAAACGACACTTGAGCGCCGCCAAGTGTTCCGTTCCCAGAACGACCGCGACATGATCACGGCGCCCGACGACAACGGTGTCGTCGCGTCGATCCCGCAGGAGGCAGTTGGTGACAAGCAGGTGGACCAGCGCTGGTTGCTGGTCGCAGTGACAGCACTGGTGACAGCATCGCTGGCCGGTCCGGCCACCGCCGCACCGACCGGCAACATCCTCGGGGCCAACTCCGCGACGGCGGTTGCGAACAGTTACATCGTCGTCCTGAAGGACACCAGTGGGCTGCGGTCCGAGGGCGTCCCGGCGGCAGCCCGCCGCTTGACCGAGCGCAACGGCGGCAGCATCCAGTTCGTGTACGAGACCGCCCTGCGCGGGTTCGCCACGACGATGAGCGAGTCGAACGCCCGCCGGCTGGCCGCCGACGCCTCGGTCGACTACGTCCAGCAGAACCAGACGCTGACCGCCACGGCGACCCAGCCCAACCCGTCGTCGTGGGGGTTGGACCGGATCGACCAGCGGAACCTGCCGCTGAACAACTCCTATACCTACCCGAGCACCGCCTCGGCAGTGCATGCCTACGTGATCGACACCGGAGTGCGCTTCACTCACTCCACCTTCGGCGGGCGGGCGACTTCGGGCATCGACACCATCGACAACGACATGGACGCCAACGACTGCCACGGCCACGGGACGCACGTGGCCGGCACCATCGGCGGTACCGAGTACGGCGTGGCCAAGGGCGTGCAGATCGTGGGAGTCCGCGTGCTGAACTGCGCCGGCTCCGGCACCACCGCTCAGGTCGTCGGGGGCATCGACTGGGTGACCGCCAACGCGATCAAGCCGGCCGTGGCCAACATGAGCCTCGGCGGCGGCCCCGACCCGGCGCTGGACAACGCGACCACGAACTCGATCGCCTCCGGCATCACCTACGCCGTGGCGGCCGGGAACGGCAACATCTTCGGGGTCGGCCAGCCGGCCTGCAACTACTCCCCGGCCCGCGTCCCCACCGCCGTCACCGTCGGTGCCACCGACATCACCGACCGCCGGGCGTCGTTCAGCAACTACGGCACCTGCGTCGACATCTTCGCCCCGGGCGTCAACATCACCTCCGCGTGGAACGGCAGCGACAACGACACCGAGACCATCAGTGGCACGTCGATGGCAGCTCCCCACGTGGCCGGGGCGGCGGCGATGGGTCTGGCCTTCCGGCCCAACTTCTCCCCGCAGCAGATCCGCGACGGGCTGGTCAACCGCGCCACCAACGGTGTCGTGATCAATCCGGGAGCGGGCTCCCCGAACAAGCTCCTGTACGTCGGGCGCTGACCCACCGGCACCACCAGTAACGCCATGCACATCGCCGCCCCCCGGTCTTCGACCGGGGGGCGGCGGCATGCCGGCGGGAGGATGTCCAATTTCGGACATGGGCCGAGCGAATCGCTAGCCAGCTGACCGCACTAGCGTCATCATGCGCTCACGATCGGTGACAACTGGCGTCATCGACGTGCCCCGGACCGGAGGAACCCGTGAAGCGAAGCAGGACCCTGCTGGGACTGTGGACGGTCGGTGTGACGCTCGCCGCGAGCGCGTTCACCGCTAGCGCTGCGGCGGCGGACCCAGAAGTCAGCATCCGCCACGCCGACAGCGCCACCGCGGTGAAAGACAGCTACATCGTGGTTCTCCGCGACACGGCGTCCCTTCGCGACCGGGGTGTGCCCGCCCTCGCGCGGCAACTTCTCGACCGTCACTCCGGTTCGCTCGGCTACGTGTACGAGTCGGCCCTGCAGGGTTTTTCCGTCACGGTTTCCGCCGCGAACGCCCGGCGGATCGCCGCCGATCCCGCCGTGGCCTACGTCGAGGCGAACCAGCGGGTCTCGATCGGGGCCACCCAGAGCCCCACGCCGTCGTGGGGCCTGGACCGGATCGACCAGCGTGACCTGCCGCTGAACAACTCCTACACCTACCCGACCACGGCCTCGAACGTGCGGGGCTACATCATCGACACCGGCATCCGCTTCTCGCACTCGGACTTCGGTGGCCGCGCGATCTCCGGGCGCGACACTGTGGACAACGACAACGACGCCTCGGACTGCAACGGGCACGGCACGCACGTGGCCGGCACGGTCGGCGGCTCGGCGTACGGCGTGGCCAAGGGCGTCCAGCTCGTCGGTGTCCGTGTGCTGAATTGCCAGGGCTCGGGCAGCAACGCCGGCGTCATCGCCGGTGTCGACTGGGTGACCGCGAACGCCGTCAAGCCGGCCGTGGCCAACATGAGCCTGGGCGGCGGCGCCAACAGCAGCCTGGACACCGCGGTCCGCAACTCGATCAACTCGGGTATCAGCTACTCCCTGGCCGCCGGCAACAGCAACGCCAACGCCTGCAACTCCTCCCCCTCGCGGGTGGCCGAAGGCATCACCGTCGGCTCCTCGACCAGGACCGACGCCCGCTCCTCGTTCTCCAACTTCGGCACCTGCCTGGACATCTTCGCGCCGGGTTCGGACATCACCTCGGCGTGGCACACCAGCGACACCGCGACCAACACGATCAGCGGCACCTCGATGGCCGCACCGCACACAGCCGGTGCCGCCGCGCTGTACCTGGCCACGAACACCTCGGCCACCCCGGCGCAGGTCCGCGACAACATGGTGAACACGGCCACCCTCAACAAGATCACCAATCCCGGCAGCGGTTCGCCGAACCGGCTGCTCTACGTCGCCGGCAGCACGGGCA
Organism: Geodermatophilaceae bacterium; assembly: GCA_013813215.1. Lineage (GTDB taxonomy): Bacteria > Actinomycetota > Actinomycetes > Mycobacteriales > Geodermatophilaceae > JACCSC01. The sequence goes on from JACCSC010000240.1 coordinate 19,850, forward strand.
ACGTCGTCACCGTGACGAACCCGGGCAACCGGACCAGCACGGTCGGCACGTCGACCAGCCTGCAGATCACGGCGTCGTCCTCCGGTGGCGGCGCGCTGACCTACTCCGCGACCGGCCTCCCGCCGGGTCTGGGTATCAACTCCTCCAACGGACTGATCTCCGGGACCCCGACCACGGCGGGCAGTTACAGCACCACCGTGACCGCGAGGGACTCCACGTCGGCCAGCGGCTCGACCACGTTCAGCTGGACCGTGAACGGCTCGGGCGGCGGCTGCACGTCACCGGGGCAGAAGCTCGGCAACCCCGGCTTCGAGTCCTCCTCGGCCGCGCCGTGGACCGCCACGTCGGGCGTGATCGACAGCTCGACCGGTCAGCCCGCGCGCACCGGAGCGAAGAAGGCTTGGCTGAACGGCTACGGCCGGACCTACACCGACACCCTGTCGCAGACGGTTACCGTTCCGGCGGGCTGCAGCAACGCGACGTTCACGTTCTGGCTGCGGGTCACCACCGCGGAAACAACCACGACGCGGGCGTACGACGTCCTGACCGTTCAGGTCGGTAGTACGACGCTGGCGACGTACTCCAACCTGAACAAGAACAGCACGTACACCCAGAAGTCGTTCAACCTGGCCTCCTACGCCGGCCAGACCGTCACCCTGAAGTTCACCGGCGTGGAGGACTCCTCGCTGGCGACGTCGTTCGTGATCGACGACACCGCGCTGGACGTGTCGTAATCGCGCAGCGGCAGTAACCCAGCCCAACGGCACGAGCCTCACCGGCCGGTCGGGGAGCGCTGGGCCCGCGACAACCGCCACCCGTCGGCGGTCAGTTCCACCAGCTCGCGGAGTTCCAGCCCCGGCAGTACCCGCACCACATCGAGAACCGGTACGCCCGCGGCTACCGCGATCCGCTCCGGCGGGGCGGCCCGGCGTACCGGAACGGCGTCGAGCACCGCCGTCGCCACCGGTCCCAGGTCGTCGCGCGGCTCGGGTCGCCCACGGGCCGGCGCGGCCAGGTCGGCGCCGAGCCGACCCACCTCCTGCAACACCTGCTCCGCGGAGCAGACCAGTCGGGCCGCGTCCCCGCCGTCGGCGCGCAGCAGCTCGTGGGTTCCCACGGACGCGGCCGAGGTCACCGGTCCGGGGACGGCCATCACGGGTCGGCCGAGCTCCCGGCACCGCCGGGCGGTCGACGCCGTTCCGCTGCGGGCGGCAGCCTCCACGACCACCGTTCCGGCGGACAGCCCGGCGATCAACCGGTTGCGGATCAGGAAGCGGCGACGGTACGGGGCGCAGCCCGGTGGCCACTCGCTGACGAGCAGACCGGCGACGGCGATCCGCTCGAACAGCGCCCCGTGTGCGGCCGGGTACGGACGATCCAGACCACCGGCCAGCACCGCAAGGGTGATCCCCCCGGCCGCCAGCGCGGCCCGGTGGGCCGCACCATCGATGCCCAGCGCACCCCCGGAGACCACCGTCCAGCCGCGCTCGACGACGCCGAAGGCGAACTCGGCGGCGACGTGCTCGCCGTAGGCGGTGGCCGCCCGCGACCCGATCACCGCCACGCTGCGGCACGTCACCTCGTCGAGGCGGGCGGGGCCGCGCACCCACAGGGCCAGCGGCGGCGCGAGTTCGGGAACGCCGCACTCGGTCGCGACGGTCATCGGCTGCAGCACGACCTCCGGCCACTCGTCGTCGGCCGGCGTGACGAAGCGGATCCCGCAGCGCTCGGCCATCGCCAGGTCGGCGTCCACCCGGTTCTCGGCGACCCGCGCGCCGACGGCAGCCTGGGCGCTCGGCGGGGCCTGGCCCGCGAGCAGCAGATCCACCGTCATCGGGGCGCCGACCTCGCGGACCAACGCGTACAACGCGGCGTGTCCAGGCTCAGCGGCTCGAGACAACCAGGCCAGGGCACTCCGCTCGGCATCGGCGCTCACGCCGCCAGCCCGCGCAACCGCAGCCCCATCGCCTCGTCCACTTCCAGCGGCCCCGGCACCGTGACGCCGGCCAGATCGGCCAGCGTCCAGGCCACCCGGAGCACCCGGTCCATCCCGCGGGCACTGAGCAGGCCACGATCCAACGCCGACTCGACCCCCGACATGGCCGACCGAGCGGGTCGCCACCGCCGTCGCAGCGCCGCGCCGGGGATATCGGCGTTGCGGGTCTGACCGGTTTCGGCGAGTCTCTCGCGGGCGGCGGTACGGGCCGCCCGGACCCGCGAGGCGACGGTGGCGCTGGATTCGGCCGGCTCGGTGGCGAGCAACGCCTGCCGGGTCACCGGCAGCAGCGTCACGTGCAGGTCCACCCGGTCCAGCAGCGGTCCGGACAGCCGGCTCAGGTAGCGCCGACGCATCCAGGACGTACACACGCACGCCTGGTCGCCCGACGGCGAGGCACACGGGCACGGGTTCGCCGCGAGGATCAGCTGGAATGCGGCCGGGTACGCGGTCCGCCCGGCAGCGCGGTGCAGCGTGATCTGCCCGCTCTCCAGCGGTTGGCGCAGCGCGTCCAGCACGCCGCTGGCGAACTCGGGGGCCTCGTCCAGAAAGAGCACGCCGCGGTGGGCCCGCGAGATCGCACCGGGGCGGGCCAGCCCGCTGCCGCCGCCGACGATGGCTGCGGCGGAGGCGGTGTGGTGCGGGCTCTCGTACGGCGGCCGGCGCAGCATCGGCGCCCCGGGCGGAAGGGCGCCGGCGACCGAGTGGATCGCGGTCACCTCCAGCGCCTCCTCGTCGGGCAGCAGGGGCAAGATCCCTGGCAACCGCTCAGCGAGCATCGTCTTGCCTGCTCCCGGCGGCCCGTGCAAGTACAGGTGGTGCCCGCCCGCGGCGGCGACTTCCAACGCCCGCCGGCCGCCGGCCTGCCCGACGACGTCGCGCAGGTCGGCACCGGGGACCGGCAAGGGCTCCACCACGGCGCTCGCGGTGACCAGCCGGTCCGGCTCGCCCCGCAGGTGGGCGACCAGGTCGGCGAGCCGGGTCACCCCGCTGACCGACATCGCGGGCACCAACGCGGCCTCGGCGAGGTTGCCCGCCGGCACGATCACCCGGTCCCGGCCGGCTGCCTGCGCGGCCAGCACCGCGGGCAGCACGCCGAGCACCGGTCGGACTGCGCCGTCCAGGCCGAGCTCGCCCAGGAAGACCGGCCCATCGCGGGCCGGGGGCGGCAGGTCGCCGTTCGCGGCCAGGACGGCGATCGCCAGCGCCAGATCGAAAGCACTGCCGTGCTTGGGCAGCGTGGCCGGAGTGAGGTTCACGGTCATCCTTCGCTGTGGCCAGCGCAGCTGACTGTTGACGACCGCCGCCCGCATCCGGTCCCTGGCCTCGCGCACCGACGCGTCGGGAAGCCCGACCATGGTGAAGGTCGGCAGCCCGTCGCCGACGTCGGCCTCGATCTCGACGAGGTGGCCCTGCAGGCCGAGCAGGCCGATGGCGGCCGCGCAGGCCAGCGCCATCAGAAGGCTTCCTTCAGGTGCCGGACGAGCGCCGCCCCCGACGGCTGCCGCAGCACGCTGACCACGTCGAAGCGGACCTCGGCCCAGCAGTCCTCGTTCGCCGCGAGCCACCGCGTAGCCAGGTGCCGGATCCGCCGGGCCTTGCGCCAGTTGACCGCCTCGCAGGGGTCGCCGAAGGCGACCGTCGACCGGGTCTTGACCTCGCACACGACGAGCACCGCGCCGTCGGTGGCCACGATGTCCAGCTCGCC
>JACCSC010000247.1 GCA_013813215.1 Geodermatophilaceae bacterium
CCGAGGCGGTCCAGATCCACGGCGCCAACGGATGCGGGCCGGACTACCCGGTCGCGCGGCTGTACCGGGACGCCAAGGTGATGGAAATCATCGAGGGCAGCAACGAGATCCAGCGCACCACCATCGCCGACGACGCCTACCGCGGAGTGATCACATGACCGCCATCGCCGAACGGGCCACCGCTGTTTCGTGGCCGACCAAACCCAAGCAGGGCAAGATCAAGTGCGTCGTCTGGGACCTCGACCACACGCTGTGGGACGGCGTGCTGCTCGAGGACGGCTCGGTGCAGATCAAGCCAGACGTGGTCCAGCACATCCACCGGCTCGACCAGCTGGGCATCCTCAACTCGGTGGCCAGCAAGAACGACCAGGAGACCGCGACGGCGCGGATCGCCGAGGCCGGCCTGACCGACATGCTGCTGTTCCCGCAGATCGGCTGGGGCCCCAAGTCGGAGTCGATCAAGCGGATCGCGTCGGCGCTGAACCTGGGGCTGGACGCGTTCGCCTTTGTCGATGACCAGGAGTTCGAGCGGGCGGAGGTCGAGTACGGCGTACCGGAGGTGACCTGCGTCGACGTACTTGAGCTGGACGAGGCGTTGGCGCGCCCGGAGTTCCGGCCACGTTTCGTCACCGACGAGTCAGCCGAGCGTCGCCGGATGTACCTGGGCCAGCTCGCCCGCGACGACCTGCAGCGCGACTTCGCCGGGACGAACGAGGAGTTCCTGGCCGGGCTGGACATGTCGTTCACGATCGAGCCGGCCCGGCGGGAGGACCTGCAGCGAGCGGAGGAGCTCACCGTCCGGACCAACCAGCTGAACTCGACCGGCAAGACGTACTCCTACGACGACCTGGACGCCCTGCGCGAGTCGCCGGACCACCTGTTGCTGGTCGCCTCGCTGACCGACCGGTTCGGCAGCTACGGGAAGATCGGCCTCGCGCTGGTCGAGCGGGCCGGCGACGTGTGGTCCCTGCGGATGATGCTGATGTCCTGCCGGGTGATGTCGCGCGGTGTGGGCATGGTGCTGCTCAACCACATCCTGGGCCTCGCCGCGGCGGCCGGGGCCACGGTCCGCGCGGACTTCGTGGAGACCGGTCGCAACCGGATGATGCAGGTGACCTACGCCTTCGCCGGCTTCCGTGAGGTGAGCCGGGACGGCAACCAGCTGGTCCTCGAGGCTGACCTGTCGGTGCGGCAACCGCCGCCGGCGTACGTCCGGCTGGACGTGCTCTCGTGACGGCGCTCGCCGAACCCGGCCTGGCCGGTCGCTGGGTGCCCCTGCGCGGGCGCGCCGACGGCGACGGGTTCCCGCTGCTCTGCCTGCCGCACGCCGGTGGGAGCGCGTCGGCGTTCACGGCCTGGATCGGGCGGGTGCCGGGGGTGTCCGTGCTGCCGGTGCAACCGCCCGGCCGCGAGGCCCGCTACTCCGAGCCGGCCTTCGTCGAGATGCAGCGACTGGTCGAGGAGCTGGCCACGGTCGTCCTGGACGACGTCGTGGAGGGCCGGCCGTACGCGATCTACGGACACAGCCACGGGGCCCTGATCGGGTTCGAGCTCGTACGGGAGGTCCGCCGGCGAGGGGGGCGGCTGCCGGTCCGGTTGTTCGTCAGCGGCTCCGTCGCGCCGCAGTGCGGGGCGGCGGAGGAGGGGCCGCCGGTCTCGGGCATGAGCCGGGCGGAGATCGTGGGCTGGCTGCGCCGGCTCGGCGGTACGCCGGAGTGGCTGCTGGCCGACCGCGACGCCCTGGACATGGTGCTGCCGGCGATCAAGGGCGACTTCACCCTGCGGGAGCGGTACGTCTACGCCGCCGAGAAGCCGCTGCCTACGCCGATCACCGTTGTCGCCGCGACCCGCGACACCCGGGTCCGGCCGGACCTGCAGTACCGCTGGGGCGAGCAGACCACCGGCGGGTTCGAGCAGCGCACGCTGGACGGCGGGCACTTCGCCGTCTACGAGCAGGCCGCCCTGACCCACCGCTACGTGTTGGAGGGCCTGGAGACCTGGCTTTAGGCCAGTGCTTCGGCGCCCGCCGGCAAGTGGGCGCGAACGACAACGACACGCCGACCGGACAATCACCAACTGCCCACTTGCCGGCGCCGATCGGCAGAAGTGGGCAGTTGGTGCAACCAGGCCGGCACAGAGGCTTGTGGACAAGCCTGCCTCGTCCACAGATGCCCGCGGAGCGCCCGCCGCGGCGCCGACCTTGAGCATGCTGGCCGGCGTGGTCCTACCGCAGTCACCGGCTGACCTGGTGCAGATCCGCCTGGGTCGGGTGCGTGGCGCGGAGTGGGTGTGGGTGAGCCGTGGCATCCACGTACGCCGCGAGTTCGAGTCCGACCTGCGGTCCGAGCTGTTCGGCTGGCAGGAGGCGTTGCCGGAGGACGCCTGCTTCACCCACCTGACCGGTGCGCTGGCCCGCGGCTGGCCGGTACCGCCGCTACCGGCCGACCTGCCGGTCTTCGCCGCCGCGTCCGGGCGCGACGTCCGACCGCGCCGGGTCGGGCTGAGCGTCACCCGACATCCGCATCCGGTCGAGTTCGAAGTGCTCGACGGGCTGCGGGTCGCCCGGCCGGCCGAGATCCTGCTGTCCGCCGCCCACGATCTCGGACTGCTCGACGTCGTGGTGCTCGTTGATGTCGCCTTGCACCGCCACGACTGCACGTTGCTGGAGCTGTGGGCCGCCGCGAACCGGTGTCGCCGCGGTGCCCCGCGACTACGGATGGCCCTGCGGTACGCCGACGGGCGGGCGGAGTCGTTGTGGGAGTCGGTGCTGCGGGTGCTCCACCAGGCCTGCGACGTGCCGGTCGAACCGCAGTACGTCATTCCCGACGATGCGGGCAGCTTCCGCGCGGACCTCAGAGTTGTCGGCACCCGTCGGCTCGTCGAGTACGACGGCGCCGATCACCGTTCCCGCGAGCGGCACGGGAAGGATCTCACCCGCAAGCGAGCGTTCCACCGGCTCGGCTGGCAGCGCTACGGGTACACCTCGCCCGTCCTGCTCTACCAAGGCCTCGCCGTACTGCAGGACGCTGATGAGGCGCTGGCCCGCGAGCACGACCCGGCTCGGATCCGGGCCTGGCACCAGCTTCTGGCCGAGTCCCTGTTCACGCCGGCGGGAGGCGCGAGGCGACAGGAGCGCTGGAACGCCGCCTCTGGCGGTCAGACCCGCCAATCGACGGCTAGGAAGCGCCCGTCGACAAGCAGCGGCACCGCATCGCTGAGGTCGATCTCCGCGGCAATCTCCACGTCCGTGCGGTAACCCCCGTCGACGGGTTCTCGGCCGCTCGCGCACGCAAGAAGGGGATCGAAACGCTCGGAGCGAGAGGTCCCGGAGCAGATCGACGCCGCGGCGGAGCAGGTTCGCGCGCACGCCGCAGCGCGCGCAGCGCTCATGGCCGGTTGCGGCTGCTCCTCGTCGACGAGATGTTCCCCCCGGCCAGCTGCGTCCGTCTCAGGGAACGCGGTCACGATGCCGTGCACGTAAGGGACTGCGGCCTGGACGCCAGTCCAGACCAAGCCGTTGCTGCGGGGGCTGCCGAGCAGCAGCGCGTTCTCGTCGCCGAGAACGTCAAGGACGTCGCTCAGGTGCGCGACATCGTCATCCTCTGTGTTCTGAAGTCCCGACTACCCGGAAGCAACATGGGCGGGCGGCTGGCTGATCTCATCGACTCCTGGGCACGGAACAACCCGGAGCCCTATCTGGGGCTGCACTGGCTTCCCGGCTAGGAGCGCTTGGACACCGGTACGACGTACCGGCTGAACACCAGCTCGCGCAGGACGTCGTCACCGGCCTCCACGATCGAGACGTAGCGGACGTCGCGCAGCAGCTTCCCGATCAGGTGCTCGTGGGT
>JACCSC010000262.1 GCA_013813215.1 Geodermatophilaceae bacterium
TCTCCTCGGCGCGCCCGCGGTCACCCAGCACCAGCGTCACGGTGCGCACGACGCGGGGGAACTCGGTGCGGAAGAAGGCGGTGAACTCAGCCTGTACGTCCACCACATCGCCCGCCCGAAGATCAGCCGTTGCCCATGTCAGTTCGACGCCGGTCCCGTGCACGGCAGTGAACCCCATCGCGGCTGCAGACATCATCCCTCCACCGAGAGACAGACCCTGGACCGGCGAAAGGTTTATCTGCTGCTCGCGAAGGCGGCCCGAGTTCAGCGCGGCCGGTCTAGCCCGCCCTGTCCGACCCAACCCTCGACGGTGTCGGCGCATTGTTTGGCGCTCACCACCCAGCTGACACCGGCGCGGTGGACGTGGGCCGGTTCAGTACCGACCCGAGGTCCGGCTAGCCCGGGAGACCGCCGATGCGGCGGGCCACGGGCCAGGCGCCGTTGGAGGTGTTGGACAGCACGGTGCAAGTCGTGTTCGCGACCGGGTCGTGCGTGGTGTGGAACGACACGCCCGCGTCGCCCCCTATCAGCGTCACCGCCGGCCCGGTCTCGTGCAGCCAGAAGCCGACGCCGTACCGCATCGACTCCTCCGGTACGTCGCTGTGCGGTCTGGTCATCTCCGTGACCCAGGTCGGCGGCACGATGCGCCCACCCATGAACGCCGACCAGAACGTGTGGACGTCGGCGGCGGTGGTGTAGATGCCGCCGTCACCGCTGCCGCGGACGGGCAGGTGCAGGACGTTCGTGCGCGGGCCGTCGACGCCGAGGTAGCCGAGGGCGGCCCGGCCTGGCAGTTCGTCCGAGCGCAGGAAGTCGGTGTCGTGCATGCCGGCGGGCTGGCACACCCGCTGCCGCACCAGCTCGTGGAAGCTGACGCCGCTGTGGCGTTCGGCGATCAGGGCCAGCACGATGTACCCGGCGTTGCAGTACGAGAACCGCTCGCCGGCGGCGAACTTCGGCGGCAGACCCTCGAGCACGGGGAGGTACTGCTCGGTGTCGAGGAGCTCGTGTACCGGGACGGGCAGCACGTAGTCGGCGATGTCGCCGCCGGCGTCCTCGTCGACGTGGTCCCCGATCCCGGAGCGGTGCGTGAGCAGGTGCTCGACGGTCACGTCGGGACCGATGAGCGGCAGGTCGTCACCGAGCACTGACCGCGCGGTGGTGCTCAGCTCGAGTACGCCGTCCTCGATCAGGCTCACGACCGCCAGCGCGGTGAATCCCTTGACGCCGCCGGCGATCCCGAACTGGGTGTCGGTCGTGTTCGCGATGCCGTGGGCGCGATCGGCCAGCCCGTACGCCTTGACCAGCTCGACGCTCTCATCACGCTCGACGCGCACCACGCCGGAGAAAGCCGTCTCTGCGGCGACCACGTCGAGCTCGTCCACCAACTTGGCCACGGCCCGAACGTAGCGGCGGCATCAACTCCTTTGCGCCCAGCTCGGGCGGTGGCGATGACTGGTCACGCGGGTGAGGATCAGGGCATGGATGACAGCGACATCAGAAACCGGATCACCGCGTTGGTCGAGGAGGAGCACCGGCTCCGGCAGAACCCGGACGGGCTGAGTCCTGAGGACCAGACCCGGCTCGAAGGTCTCGAGGTCGGGCTGGACCAGCTCTGGGACCAGCTGCGGCAGCGCGAGGCGCTGCGCCGCGCCGGCACCGACCCGGACCAGGCGCGGCAGCGGCCGGCCCGCGAGGTCGAGGGCTATCTGCAGTAGCTGCGACGAGTCATGCGGGCCACGGATCCCCGGTGTGCCTTCGCGGTCCCGACGCCGGCGGAGTGACCGAGGTCGTGTACCGGCCCGTGTAGTGCAGCAGCGGCGCCCCGCGCTCGGCGACGTAGGTGACGTCGAGCACCGAGGCGACCAGCAAGGTGTGATCGCCGACCTCGACCCGCTGCTCGGTGCGGCACTCCATCGCGGCCAGGCCACCTTCGATGATCAGCCCGTCGCTGAGCGAGCCCCGACGGTGCGGCAGGTCGGCCAGCAGCAGCCGGGCGCTGGGCCGGCCCACCTCGCTGAACCGGGTGGCCAGCGAGCGCTGCCCGGCGGCCAGGATCGTCGCCGCCCAGAGATCCTGCCGGAGGAACACTTCGTGCAGGTACGACGAGGCGGCCACGCTGGCCAGCACCAGCGGCGGCTGCAGGGACGCCGAGGCAAAGGCAGTGACCGTAATCCCGTGGTCATCGAGGTCGTCGCGCACCGTCAGTACGGTGACTCCACTGGCGAAACGGCCGAGCGCGGCCTTGAACAGCTCGACCGGGACCTCCGCCATGACCGCAACGGTGCCACGGGCCATGGGAGGCCGCATGCAGACCTACGACGTCATCGTCATCGGCGCCGGTTCGACGGGGGAGAACGTCGCCGCCCGCGCCGTCCGCGGCGGGCTCACCGCGGTCCTCGTCGAGTCCGAACTCGTCGGCGGAGAGTGCTCTTACTGGGCCTGCATGCCCAGCAAGGCCTTGCTCCGCGGCGCCGAGGCGGTCAACGCGGCCAAGGCGGTCGACGGGGCGGCCCAAGCGGTCACCGGTGAGGTGGACCCGGCGGCCACGCTGGCCCGGAGGACCAAGTTCACCAGCAACTGGGACGACGCCTCCCAGGTGGAATGGGCGACCTCGAACTCGATCGACGTCCTGCGCGGCGTCGGCCGGCTCACGGGCGAACGCGCCGTCCGAGTCGTCGCCGAGGACGGCAGCGCCACCGACCTTGCCGCGACACACGCGGTGGCTCTGTGCACCGGCAGTACCGCCAGCGTCCCGCCCATCCCCGGCCTGGCCGACGCGCGGCCGTGGACCGCCCGCGAGGCGACCAGCGCCACCGAAGTGCCCGCCAGCCTCGCGGTCATCGGTGGCGGGGTCGTCGGCTGCGAGTTGGCGACGGCGTGGCGGGCGCTCGGCGCCGAGGTCACCCTGCTGGTCAGGGGATCCGGTCTGCTGGCGAAGAACGAGCCGTTCGCCGGCGAACTGGTCGCCGATGCGCTGCGGGAGATGGGCGTCGACCTCCGGCTCGACACCGAGATCACCGGCGTACGCCGCGACGGCGACGGCCCGACGACCGTCGTGACGTCGGGCGGCGAGGTCACCGCTGAGGTCGTGCTCGTCGCCACCGGTCGTTCACCCGGCACCTCCGACCTCGGGCTCGACACCGTGGGCCTCGAGCCGGCGTCGTGGCTGGACGTCGACGACACGTGCCGGGTCACCGCCGTCGAGGGCGGCTGGCTGTACGCCGCCGGCGACCTGAACCACCGCGCCCTGCTCACCCACATGGGCAAGTACCAGGCCCGCGCGTGTGGTGAGGCCATCGTCGCCCGGGCGAAGGGCAAGAGCGTCGGGGACAGCGCCTGGTCGGCGTACACCGCCACCGCGGACCACGCCGCCGTACCCAGCGTGGTCTTCACCGATCCGCAGGTCGCCTCCGTCGGCCGCACCGAGGAAGCCGCGCGCGCCGAGGGGCTGGACGTCCGGACCGTCGAGTACGACCTCGGCGCGCTGGCCGGTACGGCGCTGTACGCCGACGGCTACACCGGGCGAGCCAAGCTCGTGGTGGACGAGCAACGCCGGGTCATCGTGGGGGCGACGTTCGTCGGGCCCGGGATCGGCGAGCTGCTGCATTCCGCGACGGTGGCCGTCATCGGCGAGGTGCCGCTGGACCGGCTCTGGCACGCGGTCCCGTCGTACCCGACCATGAGCGAGATCTGGCTCCGCCTGCTCGAGGCCTACGGCCTCTGACAACGAGCAGCCCGGGAGCGAGCGGGATCGGGTGAATGTGATCCGGCGGGCGACCCCGCCGGTAGCATCGAGGACACCCGTCAGTGGGGAGCGCCGGTGCTCATCGAGGTCCGTCCGGTGGCCCGGCTGCGCGGCCCCAAGGCGGTCGACGTGGCCGGTCCCCTCACCGAGCTGCTGGACGTGCTCAAGGGCAGCGACGTGGACCTGGCCAAGGTCCGGGTCGTCTGCGACTGGATCCAGTACAAGCACAACTTCCGCGGCGTCGTCGACGTGCGGCAGATCGCCCCCGGTACGCCGGACGAGGAACTCGAGATCGCCGTCGACCTGCGCCGGACCGGTGAGGGTTCGCTGGCCGCCGAGACCACCGCCCTGCTGGCCGGCAAGGGCGATCCCGCGGGGCGGGTGTGGCTCGACACCTGGTCGCCGGGCAGCGAGGGCTGCATGTGGGCGTTCAACCGGCTCTACTGGCTCTACCTGCAGCTGTGGGAGAAGGCCACCGGCCACGAGTACGAGTCGACGCTGCCCGGCGGCAGCAGCGATGCCACCAACAGCGGCTCGGTGCGCGAGCTGATCGCCGATCTGGTCAAGAGTTGGGACGACCTGGCGCAGCGGCAGTCGCTGCCGGATGAGCTGTACGTCGTCGAGCTCGGCGTGGGCAACGGCAACCAGGCCAAGGCCTGGCTCGACGAGTTCCGCACGGTGGACCAGGAGAACGGCCGCGGGTACTACCGGCGCCTGCACTACCTGATGTGCGACTACTCCCCGCACGTCCTCGACATCGCCCGCACGACGGTCGGTGACCATGGCGACCACGTCAGCTCGCTGGTGCTCGACGCGACGACGCCGACGACGGCGCTGGGCTTCCTCCGGTACAAGGTCTTCCTGGTCTACATCTCCAACGTCTACGACAACCTGCCCTGCGACGAGGTAGTCAACATCGGCGGCCAGCCCTTCCGGGTCGACACCCGCGCCTACCTGACCGCCGAGTCGGCCGCCGAGATCTCCGAGAGCACCGGCGTCCCCGTCGGCGAACTGCCCGGACTCGTACAGAAGCTGCTCCAGATCGGGCCCGAGCTGCTGGCCGAGGCGATGCCGACGTGCTTCGCTGGCACCGACGCGGCAGTGGACTTCTGGCGGCGCACGTGGCAGGGCCTGCAGCGGGCCGAGCGGTTCGTCCCGTTGCCCGGGCTGGACAGCTACGCCATCACCCCGGCCCTCTCGGGGGAGATGCTGCGCCCGCTGCTCGACGCCTACGGCGACGTACGCATCAACGTCAACAACGGCGCGGTGGCGAGCTTCGCCGACACCCTGCCGTTGCTGCACCCGTTCGGCCGGCTGGTCTGCCACGACCTGTTCATCACCGACGTCGGCCAGAGCCGGACCGGGTTCCGCGGGCCAGGCAAGTACGACGGGTCGGTGGTGAACTGGGTGAACGGGCCGCTGCTGGCGCACATCGGCTCCCGCAAGGGGATGGATGTCCGGTTCGCGCCGTTCGCGCATCGCGAGGGAACCAACATCACCACGATGACGGCGCAGGTGAGGGACTAGTGCAGCTGCTGCCCACTACGGTCGTCGGCTCGTACTCCGTGCCGGAGTGGCTGGAGCGGCTCAAGACCGACTACCACCGTCGCCGGTTGAGCGCCGCCCACCTCAGCGAGATCCATGATGCGGCGATCAAGGCCGCGGTCAAGGACCAGGAACTCGCCGGCATCGACATCGTCTCCGACGGCGAGTTGCGCCGGGACAACGACGTGGACTACCTGCTGGCCCGGATGCCCGGCGTCCGTGCGGCTACCAGCTCCAAGTCGTTCTACTTCGACTACTACGACCTGACCGTGACCTCCCCGTTGGGCACCGAGCCGGTCGGCTTGGCCGAGGAGTTCCGGTTCACCCGGACCCTCACCGAACGCCCGGTGAAGTTCTCCCTGACCGGTCCGTTCTCGCTGTCCCGACGGCTGCGCGACGAGGTGTACGGCGACCGCCGCGAACTCGTCCTCGCCCTGGCCCACGCGCTGAACGCCGAGGCGCGGGCGCTGGTCGAGGCCGGGGCGACCATGCTGCAGATCGACGAGCCGTTCCTCGCGGGGTACCCCGAGCAGGTGGGACTGGCGGTGGAGGCGATCAAC
>JACCSC010000313.1 GCA_013813215.1 Geodermatophilaceae bacterium
TGCAGGCGCTGGCCAACCTGCCGGCCGGGCGGACCCGGCTGGTCATCGCGCACCGGCTGTCCACCGTCCGCGACGCCGACCGGATCCTGGTGCTCGAGCAGGGCCGGATCATCGAGTCCGGCACCCACGACGAGCTGATCCGCGAACGTGGCCTCTACGAGCGGCTGGCCAGCCTGCAGTCCGGCCACGTCCGCCTGGCCAGCACCTGAGTCGACTGTCTGTCAGTCGCCGGTGGCGCCGTCGATCCGCTCGCGCAGCAGGTCGGCGTGCCCGTTGTGCCGGGCGTACTCCTCGATCATGTGCAGGTAGATCCAGCGCAGCGGGATCGCCTCACCGCTGCGCCGGTGGGCCAGGACCGCGCCCAGGTCGCGGTGTTCGGCGGTGAACGCACGGGAACGCTCGACGCAGCGGCGGAAGGTCGCCTCGTCGGCCTCGATGTCGGCGTCGGCCACGTCGTGGAAGTCGCCGTCGGGGTTGTCCTGGCTGTAATGGATCGGCGGTACGGCGCCGTCGGCCGGGTCGTCGTTGAACCAGGACTCGACCTCGGCCATGTGCCGCACCAGCCCCAGCAGGGTCAGGGTCGACGGCTCGCAGGACCGCGAACGCAGCTGCTCCGGCGTCAGCCCTTCGCACTTTCGAAGCAGGGTGTCGCGGTGGTAGTCCAGCCAGCTCTCCAGTTGTTCCTGCTCGCCGCCGGCATACAGCGGTTCCTGGCGGTCGGTCGCGAAAAGTCCTGGTGACGTCATGATCCCGACGCTAGGACCCGGCACCGACAGCGGACCAACGATTTCCGACCGGCCGGGGGGCGTGTGTCAGGCTCGGGACATGGACTACACCCACCTCGGCCGTACCGGCCTGCGCGTCAGCCGCCTCTGTCTCGGGACCATGAACTTCGGGCCGGAGACCTCCGAGGAGGACTCCCACGAGATCATGGACAAGGCGATCGAGTACGGCATCAACTTCTTCGACACCGCGAACGTGTACGGCTGGGGGGAGAACAAGGGCCGCACCGAGGAGATCGTCGGCTCCTGGTTCGGCCACGGCGGGGAGCGTCGCGAGCGCGTCGTGCTGGCCACCAAGTTGTACGGCGACATGGCCGAATGGCCCAACAACGGCAAGCTGTCCGCGCTGAACATTCGCCGCGCCTGCGAGGCGTCGCTGCGCCGGTTGAACACCGACTACATCGACCTGTACCAGTTCCACCACGTCGACCGGGACACCCCGTGGGAGGAGATCTGGCAGGCCGTCGACGTCCTCGTCGCCCAGGGCAAGATCCTCTACGCTGGCAGCTCCAACTTCGCCGGCTGGCACATCGTGCAGGCCAACGAGGCGGCCGCCCGCCGGAACAGCCTGGGCCTGGTCAGCGAGCAGTCGATCTACAACCTGCTCACCCGCGATGTCGAGCGCGAGGTGGTTCCGGTCTGCGAGCACTACGGGCTCGGGCTGATCCCGTGGAGCCCGCTGCAAGGCGGCCTGCTGGCCGGCGTACTGAAGAAGGAGCAGAAGGGGTCACGCCGCACGACGGGGCGGGCCAAGCAGGCGCTGAAGACGAACCGCAAGGCGATCACCGCGTACGAGACGTTCTGCGGGGAGCTTGGCTCCGAGCCGGCCGACGTAGGGCTGGCCTGGCTCCTGCACCAGCCGGTGGTGACGGCGCCGATCGTCGGCCCGCGCACGATGGACCAGCTCGACGGCGCGCTGCGGGCTCTCGACGTCGAGCTGGATGCGGCGGCGCTGGAGCGGCTGGACGAGATCTTCCCAGGCTACCAGACCGCGCCGGAGGACTACGCCTGGTGAGCTGAGAACCGGCCCACCAAACGCGAGAACAGGGTTTACCACGTCTCATCCGCGTGGGAGGGGTGGCGAACTGTGTTCTCGCCATCGTCGGCACCGGCAGCGGCCGTCGCCAACGGGTCAGCCGACCCGAGGCGGTACGGCAATCTGCCGGCCCTGCGCCACGAGGGTGCCGGTGCTGTCCCAGACCGCGACCTCCTCGTCGCTGAACGCGCCGCCGATCAGCCGTGAGCGGGCCTCCAGCTGGCACCACCCCGGCGCCGGACGGGCGCGGATCAGCACCTGCATCGAGACCGTCGGCGCCCAGCCGAACCGGCCCATGGCGAAGGCCACGGGCGGGCAGGCGTCGCAGAACAGCACCAACCCGAGCGGGTCGACCGCTCGGCCGTCGGTGAAGCGCAGCCACAGGTTGAGTACGGGCGCCGGGCCCGGCGTACCGGTCAGGAAGCCCGAGGTGGCTGGGTCGAAGGCGTAGTCCAGGACCCGCGCCAGGCCTGGTGGGGCCACACCGGCGCCCGGCGCGGCCATCTGCAGGCAGTCCTCCGGCGCCGCGATCACCGGTGGCAGCAGGTCGGTCCAGACCGGATCGCCGGCGGCGAGCGTCGCGGTGGTCACCTGGGCGTCCACGCCGAGCGACCCGTCCTCGGCCGCGACCCCGACCCGGTACGACGCCACCGTCCGCCCCGCCCGCAGCGGCTCCACCGACACGACCGCGCGACCGGCCGGGAGCGGCCGCAGGAACTGCGCCGACACCGCCAGCGGATCGGCGTGCGGCCCGTCCAGCACAGCGGCGCGGGCGGCCAGGGCCATCAGGTAGCCGCCGTTGAGCAGTCCCTCCCCAACCCCCCACTCCTCGTCGAGGGTGGTCGTGAAGCGGCCCGGCCCGGTCGGATCGAGGGCGGTGGCCGTGTCGAAGGCGAGCGTCACACCCGCAGCGTGCCAGTCGTGAACCAGTTTCTCACCGCCGTCCTGGAGGCGACCACCGATCCGGCCGCCGAGACCGACGAGGCGGTACGCGTGCGTGAGCGGCTGGCCCACGCCGGCTTGCTGGCAATGATCACTCCCCGAACGGCGGACCTGGACGACACCGCCGTGCAGTCGGCACGACGGCGAGCCGGCAGAGGCACCTCCCTCGCGAACCTGGTTTCTTCCGAACGCGGGTGATCGTCTTCGCCGATTCCTCGGCCTTGGTCACGCGGTACGCCGACGAGCCCGGTCGTCCTGCACTAGGCGAGCCGGGCACGCTGGTGGTCTCTCAGCTCGCCCGCGTCGAGGTTCCCTCGGCGATCTGGCGCAAGCACCGACTGGGCGAGCTGTCCGCCGCGGACGCCGCCCTCCTCACTGCCGCCTTCGAGGCCGACTATGCCGGGACGACAGCGGGGCTCGGCTACGCCGTCGTGCTCCTTACGCAGGCCATCGTCGAGGTGGCGGCGCGTTACATCCCGGTCCACCGGCTCCGCGCCTTCGATGCCCTGCAACTGGCGTCGGCGGCGGCCGCTCAGACCGCGGCGCTCGATTGCCGGACCTTCGCCGCCTATGACCGCACGCTTCGGGCGGCCGCGGCCGCCGAGGGATTCCTCCTCTTCCCGGTTGAGACCGCCGGGTCCGGGTAACCAGCCCATGGGTGAGGGCGCCGTCCCAGGCGTGCATGGCACCCGGCGGCGTGCCCCGCGCACCGCAGGACGCACCCGCGCAGCACCTGTACGTCGTCGTGGCCGGGACGCTGCCGCACCTCGACCACGTCCGGTTCTGGGACTACCTGCGTGCCCACCCGGACCAGGCGCAGCGGTACGCCGCCCGCAAGCGTGAACTCGCGTCGCTGCTCGACACCGACCGGCTGGCCTATGTCGACGGCAAGGCGGAGCTCGTCACCGAGCTGCTGGTTCTGGCAGCGGTCGGCACCGGATCCACGCGATCGGACGGAAATGCGGTTGCTCCGTGACCCAGTTCCCATCCGATGACCGGATCTGGGCCACCGGGCGCATCCCGAGCCCTGGGTCCTCACGGTGCCCACGTCATCGGCGCCCGAGCGGCCAGCTGTCAACCGTCTCGTAGCGCGGCGCCGGACCGAGGTGGCTCCTGATCAGCTCGATCGACAGCACCGGCCACTGCGGTCCGGCGTACTGCCGCAGCGCCTCGGCCACCGAAAGGGCCACGCGCGGATCGCCACGCCAGCGGGCCAACGTCACGTGCAGCCGGAAGGTCCCCTGCTCCGTCGGCAGCGCCGCTCGGACCCGTCCAGCGAACGCCGCCAGTCCCACGCCCGCCACCCCTACCCAGAGCACTCCACCGCGCCCGGCCCGGAAGGTGCCGCTGCCGGCCAGCTGACCTTCGCCGACGCCCTGAACGCCGGCGAGCGCCGAGTCGAGGGCGGCGTTGATGGGTGCCGGCGTTACGTCGCCCAGAAAGGCGAGGGTCAGGTGCCAGCGTTCCGGCGGTTGCCAGCGCAGTCCGGAGTCGGCCAGGTCGGCGACGGCCGTGGCCAGGTGCGCGACGGCCGGCGGCGGCGGAACGATCGCGACGAACAGCCGCACCGGCTCAGGTGCCGACGGTATGGATGCGCAGACCGAAAGCGTAGATCGCGTCTTCCATCCGCAGCCGCTCCAGGTCGCGCGCCCAGCCGACCGGCAGCGTTGCCAGCTCGTTGTCGATGTCCAGGGCGACGCAGAGCTTCGTCAGCACCGAGTCGAAGGCCAGCTGGGTGCCGTGCTGACGGGCCCACGGCGTACCCGGCGGCAGCCCGGCCAGGTCCCGGGACAGCCGCCGCAAGTCGTCGACGTACTGGCCGACCGGAAGGACCACAGGTCGGCGGGCCGCCCGCCGATCACCGCGCCGATCCCGCCAGTCCCGAACGCGGCGCAGCGCCCACGGTCCGATCCACGGCCCACCGAAGAGGAGCACGAGCAGCACGCAGAGCAGCACCGTCTCGCCCACACCGCCCGCACCGCTGGGCATGCTCCGACGGTAAGCCGCGGGCCGCGGCCTGCCAAGCCGAATGACTAGCTGGAATACCCCGCGTGCTCGCGCTCGCGCAACGGCGCGAGGTCCAGCGTGAGGTGCGGCCGCCCGTGCAGTTGACCCTGCAGCCGTACGCCGGAGCGCACGGCCAGCCACAGGCCGATCGCGGCCGCCGCCAGGACGCAGACCGTGCCCCCGATGATCAGGCCGGACCGCGGTCCGAGGACCTCGGCCAGCCAGCCGATGATCGGCGCCCCGATCGGGGTGCCGCCCATGAAGAAGAGCAGGTACAGGGCCATCACCCGACCGCGGACAGCGGCGTCCGTGCCGAGCTGCACCGCGGAGTTGGCCGCGATGATGAAGATCAGCGCGGCGGCGCCGGCGGGGACGCAGAGTACGGCGAAGCTGGCGAACGTCGGCATCAGTCCGGCGATGATCTCCACGACGCCGAAGGCCAGCGCGGCGCCCACGAGGAACCGCAGCCGCGGCCGCGCCTGGCGCCGGGTCGACAGCAACGCGCCGGTCAGGGAGCCGACCGCCACACAGCTGCCGAGCAGTCCGAAGGCGCTGGCGCCGAGGCCGAACTCCTCGCGGGCCATGAGCGCCGTGGTGATCTGGAAGTTCAGCCCGAAGGTGCCGACGATGAAGACCAGCACCATGGCCAGCAGCAGGTCGTGGCGCGCCCGGACGTAGCGCAGGGCTTCGAGCAGTTGGCCGCGGGCCCGGGCGACCCGGGCGGATCCGAACAACTCCTCGGGCCGCATCCGTAGCAGGGCTCCGAGGGTGAACGCGAAGCTCGCGGCGTTGAGCAGGAAGACCGGCGCCGTCCCGTAGCCGGCGATGATCAGGCCGGCCACAGCGGGACCGACGAGGCGGCCCAGGTTGAACGTCGACGAGTTGAGCCCGACGGCGTTGCTGAGCCGGTCCGGGCCGACCAGCTCCGACACGAAGGCCTGCCGGATCGGGATGTCCAGCGCGCTGGCGATGCCCAAGGCGCCGGCCAGGACGTAGACGTGCCAGAGCACGACGACGCCGGTCCCGTCGAGGATGCCGAGGGTGAGCGCCAGCAGACCCAGGCTGGCCTGGGTGATCAGCAACAGCAGCCGCTTGTCGTACCGGTCGGCGAGCATGCCGCCGTACAGGGCGAAGAGCAGGATCGGGCCGAACTGCAACGCGGTGACCAGGCCGAGCGCTACACCGCTGCCGCCGGACAGCTCCAGCACGAGCCAGTCCTGGGCGACGCGCTGCATCCAGGTGCCGGTGTTCGACACGACGTTGCCGGCCGCGTAGAGCCGGTAGTTGCGCACGTGCAGGGAACTGAACATGCTCCCGCGGGCCGGGCGGGTGCGGACGGGCGCTGCCGTCACGAATCCACCAGCCGCCCGATGACCTCGCTCGCGGCCCGCAGGACGTCCCGCTCGTCGGCAGTCAGCTCAGCCAGCCGTTGGGACAGCCATGCCTCGCGCATCCGGATCTCCGCGACGAGGAACTCCTCGGCCGCCGGGGTGAGGCTGACGATGACCTGCCGGCCGTCGGTCGGGTGCGGCGTGCGCAGCACGAACCCGCGTTCCTCCAGCGCGCAGACCACGCGCGTCATCGACGGCGGCTGGACTTTCTCGTGCGCGGCCAGTTCGCCCGGCGTCAACGGGCCCTTGGCGTGCAAGGTGGACAGCGCCGCAAGATGGGTGAGGGTGACCGACGTGTCGACGCGCTGCGAGCGCAGCCGCCGCGACAGGCGCATCACGGCCAGGCGCAGGTCGTGAGCCAGCGCGGGAGTCGCCATCGTCTTCGTCGGCACGATCGTTAGCATACCTCACGATCTCGCCGTCCGACATGGAAGCCGTCAGCCCAGCAGCACGGTCCGTACCGGATCGATCGCGAAGTAGACGACGAACAGGACGCTGGTGAGCCAGAGCAGCGGGTGGATCTCGCGGGCTCGCCCCGCGGCCGCCCGCAGCACCACCCAGGCGACGAAGCCGGCCCCGATGCCGTTGGCGATCGAGAACGTGAACGGCATGACCACGAGGGTCAGGAAACACGGCAGCGCGATCGAGAAGTCGGTCAGGTCCACCAGTCGGAGCTGGGCGATCATCAGCGCCCCCACCACGACCAGCGCCGCCGCCGCCGCCTCGAAGGGCACGATCTCCACGAGCGGCGTGAAGAACAACGCCACGACGAACAGCCCGCCGGTAACGACGCTCGCCAAGCCCGTGCGGGCGCCGTCGCCGACCCCCGCTGCGGACTCGATGTACGTCGTGTTCGACGACGCGCTGGCCGCACCGCCGGCCACCGCGGCGAGGGAATCCACGAGCAGTACCCGCCCGACGCCGGGCAGCTCGCCGTTCTCGTCCAGCAGGCCGCCCTCGGCGCCGACGGCCACCACGGTGCCCATGGTGTCGAAGAAGTCGGTCAGCATCAGGGTGAAGACCAGCAGCAGCGCGGTCACGACGGCGACCTGCTCGAAGCCGCCGAACAGCGAGAAGTCGCCGAGCAACCCCAGATCGGGCAGCCGGACGACGTCGTCGGGCACGGTGGGGGTGTTGAGCTGCCAGCCGTACGTCGTCACCACACCCTGCTCGTCGGTGACGGCCGGGCCGACGGCGGCGGCAGCCTCGACGGCGATCGCGACGACGGTGGTCACGACGATGCCGATCAGGATCGCGCCCCTGACCCGGACGGCAACGAGCACGGCCATGAGCAGCAGGCCCAGGCAGAACACCAGGAGCGGCCAGCCCCGCAGCAGGCCGCCGTACCCGAGCTGGACGGGGACGGGACCGGCGTCGCTGCGCCGGGTGAAGCCGGCGTCGACCAGGCCGATGAACGCGAGGAACAGGCCGATCCCGGCCCCGATCGCGGCCTTGAGTTCACCGGGGATGGCCCGCAGTACGGCGGTGCGGAAGCCGGTGAGCACGAGCAGGGTGATCACCAGTCCTTCCAGCACGACGAGGCCCATCGCGTCGGCCCACGACATCTGGCTGGCGATCCCGAAGGCGACGAAGGCGTTGATGCCCAGCCCGGTGGCCAGCGCGAACGGGTACCTACCGACCAGCCCCATCAGGACGGTCATCACGGCTGCGACGAGCGCCGTCACGGCGGCGACCTGGGGAATGCCGAGCACCCGTCCGCCGACGTCCGGCGTCGTCCCGATGATGAAGGGGTTGAGGACGACGATGTAGGCCATCGTCATGAAGGTGACGACCCCGCCGCGCACCTCGCGGGCCAGTGTCGACCCGCGGTCGGTGATGCTGAAGTACCGATCCAGCCCGCCGCG
>JACCSC010000323.1 GCA_013813215.1 Geodermatophilaceae bacterium
GCTGGCTGGTGGCCGGCTCCGCCGCGGCGCAGTTCGTCGTCAACGCGGCACCGATCGCGGCCGGCCTGCTCGCCGGGCCCGGTGAGCGGGCCAGGCTGGGCGTCTTCATCAGCGTCGTCGTCTTCGCCCGGATGCCGCTGTTCGCATTCGCCGCGGTCCAGGCGGTCCTGCTGCCGGGGTTGGCCGCCCTCGCGGCCCGGGGCGACCTAGCCGGCTTCGGCGCCCGCCTGCGGCGGATCCTCGGCGTCGTCGCGGCGGCCGCACTGGGCGGCGGTGCGGTGCTCGTCGCCGTCGGACCGCCATTGGTCACGCTGTTGTTCGGGAGCCAGTTCCGTACGACGCACGAGATCCTGCTGCCGCTGGTTCTCGCGGGTGGGCTCTACATGATCGCCACCGTGCTGTCCCAGGCCCTCATCTCGCTGCGGCGGTACGCCGCCTCGGCGCTGGGCTGGGCGGGCGGCGGTGCCGCCTTCTTGGTTGCCCTGCTGGCACCCCTGGAGTTCGAGTTGCGCACCGGCTACGCCCTGCTCGCGGCTACCGTGGTCTCGGTCGGAGCCCTCGCGGCGGAGCTGCGCCGCGCGCTCGGCGGCACCCCCACGCCGCCGGCTGCCTGACAGACTGCAGCGCATGGCCCCAGCACTCCAGCGCCACGCGGGTCGCTGGGGGCTGCTGGCCGCGGTGCTCGGGTTGGGGCTGGCCTGTGCCGCGTTCGCGGCGGTGGAGCCCGTGAACGGCTCGGCCGACGAACCCGCCCACGTCGACTACGCCTACCAGGTGTGGCACGGCGACTTCCCCGTCTTCGAGGACGGCCTGGTCGTCGTTCCGGAAGGGCAGCCGAGTCCGCCCGTGCAGTTCGTCGCGCAGCACCCGCCGCTGTTCTACCTCCTGCTCGCGCCGGTCGTCGGGCCGCTGGTCGATGCCGGGCACCCGCAGGCAGCGGTGTCGGCCGCCCGGGGAGTCAGCCTCTCGATCGCGGTCTTGGGCCTGCTCGCGCTGGCCTGGGCGGCGGCCCAGCTGTCCGACCGCCGGCCCTGGACGTGGGCGGTGACCGCGGCCGCGGTGGCGGCCCCGATCGTGCCGTTCATGCGGGTCGGCGGCTCGGTCTACAACGACAACCTGGCCGTGCTGTTCGCCGTCCTGGCCCTCGGCCTCACGGTGCGCATCCTGCGCAAGGGCTGGTCGCCCCGGCTGCTGTTCGCCGTAGGCCTCGCCTGCGGTCTGGGCGCCCTGTCCCGAGCGACGTTCGTCATCACCTTGGTGGCCGTCACCGCGGGGCTGTGCCTCGCCGGGTGGCGGCACGCGCAGGGCGGCTCCGGTCGTCGGCTCGGGGTCACCGCCGGGCTGGCCGTCCTGCCGATCGGGAGCGCCCTGGCCGTCGCCGGCTGGTTCTACCGGCGCAACATCGAGCTCACCGGGACGTGGACCGGCGCCCGCTCGGACTACGCCCAGGAGAACCTGGGCCGTACGGCGCAGCCGATCACCGACGTCCTGACCAGCTCGATGTACTGGCAGATTCCGCTGGACCTGCTGCGGCAGTCACCCGAGCACCTGCCGGTGCTCGGCCGGGTGCTGCTGCTGACGCTCCTGCTGCTGGCGCTGGTCGGGTGGGCCCTTCGCCGCGGCTTCCGCGTCGAGCTGGGCGTCGTCGGGCTGCTCGCGCTCCAGGCGATCGGCACGCTCGCCCTGACCGCCGGCTACATCGGCACCGGCGGCGGCACCGCGGGCCGCTACCTGCTGCCCGCGCTGTTCCCGCTGGCGGCGGTGCTCGCCGCCGGCGTCCTGGCCGTCGGCGAGCGGGTGGGCGCCGCCGTCCTGCTCGGGTACGGCGTCGCGGCCTGGTTGCCGTTCGTGCTCTGGATCCTGGCCCAGCCGGCCGGCGATCCGGGCCAGACGCCGAACGGCGTGCCCCTGCTCGCGGTCTGGGTGGCGCTGGTCGGGCTCGGCGTCGCGGTCATCGCCCAGGCGGTGGCGGTGGCCGGCCTGCACGGGGGACCCGCCGAGCCGACGGACCCGGCGCGGCGGCCCCGGTCACTGGCCACGGCCGGCCGGAGCACGGCATGACCGAGTCGGTGCTGACCGTCAGCGTGGTCACCTACTCCCCCGGCCGGCACCTCGACGTCTTCCTGGACAGCCTGGCCACGGCCACGACTCGGCCCTACCGCGTCATCCTGGCCGACAACGGCAGCACCGACGGTGCGCCTGAGCGGGCCGCCGAGCAACGCCCCGAGGTCACCCTGTTGCCGACGGGAGGCAACCTCGGGTACGGCGCGGCGCACAACGTCGCCCTCGCCGACCGGCGCGAGGGCTGGCTCGTGCTGGCCAACCCGGACGTCCGCTGGGAACCGGGCTCGCTCGACGAGCTGCTCGCGGCCGCATCCCGCTGGCCGCGCGGTGGGGCGTTCGGACCGGCCATCCTTTCCGCCGACGGCGCGCTGTACCCCTCGGCCCGCGAACTGCCCACGCTCGGGCGCGGCATCGGGCACGTCCTGTGCGGCTGGTGGTGGCCGTCGAACCCGTGGACGGCCGGCTACCGCCGCGAGCGCGGATCACCCGCCGAGGGACCGGCCGGCTGGCTGTCCGGCTCGTGCCTGCTGATGCCCGCCGAGGCCTTCCACCGCCTCGGGGGCTTCGACGACAGCTACTTCATGTACTTCGAGGACGTCGACCTCGGCGCCCGGCTCGGCCGGGCCGGCTGGTTGTCGGTCCACGTCCCGAGCGCGGTGGTGGTGCATGAGGGGGGGCACGCGACGTCGCGGGCGGCGGGCCGGATGCTCGACGAGCACCACCGCTCGGCGTACCGGTACCTGTCGCGGCTGTACCCGGGTCGGCTCAAGACCCCGCTGCGGGCGGTGCTCGGCGCCGGGCTCTGGAGCCGGGCCGCACTGTCCCGGGTGGTCGGACGGGTGGGCCAGGGCGCCGCCCCTCAGCGCGACGCCGACCAGCTGGAGACCAGCACGTGAGCACGATCCCCCGCTTCTTCCCCGCCATCCCGGCCGGGGGCAGCGGGACCCGCCTCTGGCCGCTGAGCCGGACCGGGCGGCCGAAGTTCCTGCTCCCGCTCGGTCCCGATCCGGCGCGCAGCCTGCTGCAGGCGACAGTCGACCGCCTGCTCCCGCTGTGCGGGCTGGACCGGCTGCTCGTGGTCACCGGCGAGGCCCACAGCGCCGCCGTCCGCGGGCAGCTGCCCCACCTGCCGCCGGCCAACGTGATAGCCGAACCGTCCGCCCGCAACTCCTCGGCGCCGATCGCGCTCGCGGCGGCCATCGCCCACGAACGTGACCCGGACGCACTGACCGGGTCGTTCGCCGCCGACCATGTCGTGACCGATCCAGCGGCGTTCCAGGCCGTGATCGAAGCCGCCGCCCAGGTCGCGGCGGAGGGGCTGCTGGTGACCGTCGGCCTGCGCCCGCTGCGGCCCGACACCGGCTACGGCTACATCGAGGCCGGCGGCCCGCTGACCGGGGGTCCCGGCCTGGCCGTGCGCAGCTTCACCGAGAAGCCGGACGCCGCGACCGCCCGCGACTACGTCGCCACCGGCTCCTACCTCTGGAACGCCGGCATGTTCCTCTGGCGGGCGGATGCGCTGCTGGCCGAGGTGGGGCGCCAACTGCCCGGCCTGTACGACGGTGTACGACAGATCGCCGCGGCGTACGCCGCCGGTGACGGGCCGCAGGTACACGCCGAGATCTGGCCCACGCTGCCCACGGTGAGCATCGACGTGGGGATCGTCGAAGGTGCCGCCCAGCGCGGCCGGGTCGCCTGCGTGCCCGCCGACTTCGGCTGGACCGACGTCGGGACGTTCGACTCCCTCGCCGCCGTGCTGCCCGGCGACGCGGCCGGCAACGTCCGAGTCGGGGGAGCCGAGGTGCTCGCCGTCGACAGCGCCCGGTGCGTGGTCTCGGCCGCCGGGCGTCCCGTGGTGCTGCTCGGAGTGCACGACCTGGTCGTCGTGGACGCGGGCGATGTCGTCCTGGTCTGCCCGCGGGAGCGAGCGCAGGACGTCGGAGCACTGGTCGGCTCGGTTCGGGACGCGGGTCGCGGCGGGCTGACCTGATCGCCCGCTCCGGTACTGTCGGGCGTCGTGGTCGCCCGAGGGTCGCAGGTTTCTCGCTCGTGGCACCTGGCCTTCGACGACCTGTCCCGGGGCTGGAAGCAACGTGCCCTGTGGGGCCACCTGGGCTGGCAGGACATCAAGCAGCGCTACCGGCGTTCGGTGCTCGGACCGCTGTGGATCACGATCAGCATGGCGGTCACCGCCATCGCGCTGGGCGTCCTGTACGCCGGGCTGTTCGGCAACCCGATCGAGCGCCAGCTGCCCTACATCCTGGTCGGCTTCGTGGTCTGGGCCTTCATCGGCGGGTGCATCACCGAGGGCTCGACGGTGTTCATCTCCAACGCCGGCCTGATCAAGCACCTGCCCGCGCCGGTCAGCGTGCACGTCTTCCGGTTGATCTGGCGGCAGGTCCTGTTCTTCGCGCACAACCTCGTCGTCTACGTCGTGATGTTCGCCGTTTTTCCGCAGCCGCTGGGCCTGGGCAGCCTGCTGGTGTTCCCGGCGTTCGCCCTGCTGATCGCGAACGGCATGTGGGTGGCGCTGCTCATCGGGATCGTGAGCACCCGGTTCCGCGACCTGCCGCCGGTCACCCAGAGCGTCGTGCAGCTGATGTTCTTCCTGACTCCCATCGTGTGGATCTACGAGGACCTGCAGAACAGCGACAACGCGGCGATCCGCGACCGGGCGCGCTTCGCCGAGCTGAACCCGTTCCTGCACTTCCTGGAGACCATCCGCCGGCCGCTGCTCGGGCAGTCCTTCGAGCTGCGGCACTGGGTGGTCGTGCTCGTCATCACCGTCATCGGGTGGGCGCTGGCCCTCGTGGTGATGCGCAACTACCGCTCCCGCGTCTCGTACTGGGTGTGACGCGATGGTGAGCATCCGGGTCCGCTCGGCGAGCGTGGACTTCCCCATCTTCGACGCCAAGTCACGATCGTTGAAGACGACCGTGCTCGGCGTGGTCGGTGGCCGCATCGGGGCGAACGCCAGCCGGGTCGTCGTCGTCAAGGCGCTGCAGGACATCGACCTCGACCTGGATCACGGCGCCCGGGTGGCCCTGATCGGGCACAATGGCGCGGGCAAGTCGACCCTGCTGCGTCTGCTGTCCGGGATCTACGAGCCGACCAGCGGGACGGCGGAGGTGACCGGTCGGGTGGCGCCGGTCTTCGACCTGGCCGTGGGCATGGACCCGGAGATCTCGGGTCTGGACAACATCATGATCCGCGGCTTGTTCCTCGGGATGACCCACGAGCAGATGCAGGAGCGGGTCGACGACATCGCGGAGTTCACCGAACTCGGCGACTACCTGCGGATGCCGATCCGCACCTACTCGACCGGGATGCGCGTCCGGTTGGCGCTGGGCGTGGTGACCAGCATCGACCCGGAGATCCTGCTGCTGGACGAGGGCATCGGGGCGGTCGACGCGGCGTTCCTGCGCAAGGCGCGCAAGCGGCTGACCGACCTGGTCGACCGATCCGGTCTGCTCGTGCTCGCCTCGCACTCCGACGAGCTGCTGCGCGAGCTCTGCGACACCGCGATCTGGCTGGACCACGGGCAGATCAGGCAGCAGGGCCCGCTGGAGCCGGTGCTCGAGGCCTACAAGAACCGGCCAGGTGGTCGATGAGCGCCGGACTGCCGCCCGGCAGCGTGGTCGCGGTCATCGTGACCATGCACCGCCGCGAGCTGCTCACCCAGAGCCTGCGGGCGCTCGCAACCCAGACCCACCCGATCGCCCACGTCGTCGTCGTGGACAACGGGCCGGCCGAGCCGGCGCGCGACGTGGTGGAAGCCGCCGGGCTGCCGACGACGTACCTGCTGTCCCACCACAACCTCGGCGGCGCCGGTGGGTTCGCCCTCGGCATGCTGTACGCGCTGGCCATGGGCGCGGACTGGATCTGGTGCGCCGACGACGACGGCCGGCCGAGCGACGAGGCAGTCCTCGACACCCTGCTGAACTGCGCGGAGCGGCACGAGCTGGCCGAAGTGTCGCCGCTGGTCTCCGACGTGGCCGACCCTTCGCGGCTGGCCTTCCCGCTGCGCCGGGGTGTCCGCTGGCGGCGCGACCCGGCCCAGCTCGGGGACACCGAGGTGTTGTGGAACTACGCCTCGCTGTTCAACGGGGCGCTGTTCCGGGCCTCGACCCTGGATCGGGTGGGCGTACCGGACCTGCGCCTGTTCAGCCGCGGGGACGAGACCGAGATCCACCGCCGGTTGCGCCGCTCGGGGTTGCGCTTCGGGACGTGCCTGCGGACGGCGTACATCCATCCCAGCGGCACGGAGGAGTTCAAGCCGATCCTCGGCGGGCGGCTGTCCGCGCAGTATCCCGACGATCCGGGCAAGCGCTACTACACGTACCGCAACCGCGGGTACCTGATGGCGCAGCCCGGGATGCGTTGGCTGCTGCCGCTGGAGTGGGTGCGCTTCGGCTGGTTCTTCCTGGTCGGCCGGCGCGACCCGCGCGGGCTGCGGGAGTGGCTGGCCCTGACCCGCGATGGCCGGCGGGAGCGCTTCACCCCCCGCTGAGCCACGAAACGCCGCCGTGCGCCTCCACGTGCCGCTGCTCGGCGGCGACGGTTAGGGCGACGACGAGCCGGCTGACGAAGCGCCGGTCGCGAGGAAACGCTGCGTCGGAGGTGTAGATCAGACCAGGTACGCCGGACTGCTCGGCCTCGCCGGCGCGTCTGAGCCGCTCGAAGTCGACCACGTTGTTGGTCACGAGTGCGCGTCCCTCGGCCAACGCGGTAGCGGCGATGTCGGCATCGTCGGCTCCGGCGAGGAGGCGATCGGCAGCCACGGCGCGAGCGTCGATGCCTCGCTCCAGCAGCAGTTCGGCGATGCGCGGGGCGAACATCTCGTCGAGCAGTAGCTTCGTCGGCGAGGTCACTTATCCAGCAGCCGCCGGGTGCGCTGCCAGTGTTCGCGGAGCTGAGCGGATTCGGCCCGGGCGCGATCAATCCGGGAGTCCACCTCCGTGGGGTACGCCGCCCAGTACTCGATAGCGGCGTCGGCCGCCGCGACAGTCAAGCCTGCGGACTCGGCAACCAGCGCACGAATCCGGCGTGCAGACAAGCTGGGCTCCGCGGCCCGCGCGGACTGCACCGCCTGGATGACCTCCCACACGTCCGGCCCGCCGATGAGACGGGCGCGCCGACCCCCCGGTCCGTCCCGGAAGACCACGGTCGGATGCTCGCGAGTGCGCAACGCCTCGTCGATCAGCAAATTGCTCGCGCTCGACAGGGACAGGCCTGGGTGTGCAGCCACAAAGGCACCGATCCGCGCTAACACGTCCGGATCGAATCGCACCGACGATGGGTTCGTCACGCCTACATCGTATGCGGTGCGAGGCTATGCGAGGCTCAGGAGAGCGCGGCGGCGAGGCGGTCGAGGAACTCCCGTTGGGCCTTGATCAGCTTCGGAGCGGCGTCGGCCAGCGCGAACCACGCGAACCGGTCCAGCTCGGGGAAGGACTGCACCCGCCCCGACCGGGGCGGCCAGACCATCTCGAAGGTCCCCGGTACGACGGTGTCCGGGTCGAGGTCGCCCTCCACGGCGAAGGCCACCACCCGCTTCCCGCCGGCCTGGACCACCTCGCCCAGCGACAGCACCGCACCGTCGGGCGCCGGTAGGCCGAGCTCCTCGGTGAACTCCCGCCGGGCCGCCGCCAGCGGTTCCTCCGAGGCGGCGTCGTACTCGCCCTTGGGCAAGGTCCACCCACCTTCGTCGCGGCGCGCCCACAGCGGCCCGCCCATGTGCCCGAGCAGCACCTCCACGCCGGAGGCGCCCACCCGGTACACGAGCAGGCCGGCGCTGCGGCGGACCGGCACCGTCAGTCCCGGAAGGTGTTCCGCCAGGCCTCGACCGAGGTCAGCGCCGGTGCGGCCTCGCGGTACCGGCGGCGCAACTTCGGGAACTCGCGGTACAGCCGGCGGTGTACCCGCACCGACTCGCGCAACATCGACCAGAAGGTGCGCGGGTCGCGGCGGCGGAAGGTGACCCCGCGCCCGTCGGCCGTCGCCACCGTCGCCGCGTCCAGCCGGGCGACGAGGAACCAGGTGGCGTCCCGAGCGGCCACGTTGAGCTGCGGGCGGTTCGGGTCGGCCAGCGTCGGCGAGCGCAGGTTGTGCACGAACACGCTGACCAGCGTGCGGGCGATCGAGAACGGCGTCGTCGGCGGCTTGCGGTACCGCTCGGCCCGCAGCGCACTCATGCTCGGCAGCGGCAGCTCCGAGGAGGACTCCAGTACGACGCCGTCGGTGTAGTTCGCCCGCTGCTCGCGGACCGCCGGTAGGGCCGTGGGCAGCAGGTCGAACAAGCGCTCGGGACCGTCCAGGAAGTCGCGGTAGCCGGCCAGGTGCAGCGCGGTCGTGGAGTACTGCATCGTCAGCAGGTACTTCAGGTCGAACTTGAACAGGTCGAGGATGAGTTTGCCGCCGTGCGGGAAGCGCGAGTGCAGCGCTGCGGCGATCAGCCGGTTGCGCACGTGGAAGTAGGCCTGCCAGTCCGTGGCGTCGTCCTTGTCGGTCCAGGACAGGTGCCAGATCGCCACGCCGGGGAGGGTCGCGGTCGGGAAGCCCGCCTCCCCCGCCCGCAGGCCGTACTCCGCGTCGTCCCACTTGATGAACAGTGGCATCGGCAACCCGATGCTCTCGATCACCGTGCGGGGGATCAGGCACATCCACCAGCCGTTGTAGTCGACGTCGATCCGCCGGTGCAGGTGCTTGGCCTTGCGCAGCGTCGTCCGGCTGAAGTCGTGGCCGTAACAGGTGCGCGGCGCGCCGCGCCAGAAGAACTTGTCGCGCTGCACCACCTCGCCCATGGTGTGCAGCACTGACCGGTTCTGCAGGGCCAGCATCTGCCCGCCCACGAGCATGGGGTGTTTGGCGAAGCGGGCGAACGCGAATGCCCGCAGCACGCTGTCCGGCTCGAGTTCGATGTCGTCGTCGAGGAAGACCAGGTGGCTGGCCTGGCTGGCGGTCACCGTCTCGAACATCGCCCGGCTGAACCCGCCGCTGCCGCCGAGGTTGGGCTGCTCGATCAAGCGCAGCCGATCGCCGAGCAGGTCGGCGACCTCGCCGAAGCGTGCGGCGTCGCGGACCTTCTGGGTGCCCTGGTCGGCCACGACGACCAGTTCGATCGCCGCCCGGGCCAGCTCGTCGGCGGCCAGCGCACCGAGGGCGGCCACGCAGTCCGCCGGTCGGTTGAAGGTGGTCATACCGATGGCCAGGGTGCCGGGGTCGCTCGGCTCGACGTCGGTGTACCAGCCGGCCCGGCGCAGGGTCACCGGCTGCTCGTCCGCGGTCAGGTCGAACCAGTACCACCCGCCGTCCTCGAACGGTGCCAGGTCGAGGTCGAACTCCAGGGTGCTCTCGTCCCGGCCGGGATCGGTGGTCGCCCCCGTGACGTGGATGATCTCCCCGTCGGCCTTGGACCGGTAGATGTCCACCCGGCACAGGCCGATCAGGTCCAGCCGCAACTGGATCCGCGCCACCGTCGTCCAGCGCCGCCAGTAGCTGGCCGGGAAGGCGTTGAAGTACGCCGCGAAGGACAGCTCCCGTCCCGGCAGCAGGTCGACGGACTCGCGGCTGGTCACCGACACCCGGGAGGAGCCCGCCTCGTCGAGGTACAGCGTGCGGACCTTCAGCGGGTCGGCCGCCCGCGGCATGATGACCCGCTGCAGCAGGGTGACCCCACGGATGGCGCTCAGCTCATCGGGATCCGGCTCGCTGACCAGCTCGGGGCTCACGGAGGTGTCGGTCA
Organism: Geodermatophilaceae bacterium; assembly: GCA_013813215.1. Lineage (GTDB taxonomy): Bacteria > Actinomycetota > Actinomycetes > Mycobacteriales > Geodermatophilaceae > JACCSC01. The sequence goes on from JACCSC010000323.1 coordinate 9,809, forward strand.
TGCGCAGATTCGTCCCTCGGGTTCGTCAGTCGTCGAGACGGCCGTCGAGTGACGCGCCCTCGGTGAAGTACGGCCGGATGCGGTTGTCGAACATGCTCAGCGCCGACCCGATCGCCATGTGCATGTCCAGATACTTGTAGGTACCTAGGCGCCCGCCGAACAACACCCGGCGGTCGGCGGCCTCCCGAGCGGCGAGCTTGCGGTACCGGGCGAGCTTGTCCCGGTCCTCTGCGGTGTTGATCGGGTAGTACGGCTCGTCCTGGGTCGCAGCGAAACGCGAGTACTCGCGGAAGATCACCGTCTTGTCGTTGCGGTAACCGCGCTCGGGGTGGAAGTGCCGGAACTCGTGGACCCGGGTGAACGGCACGTCCTCGTCGGCGTAGTTCATCACCGGGGTCCCCTGGAAGTCCCCGATCGGCAGCACCTCGCGCTCGAAGTCCAGCGTGCGCCAACCCAGCTCGCCCTCGCTGTAGTCGAAGTAGCGGTCCAGGGCCCCGGTGAAGACGGTGGGCACGTCGGCGGGCAGGGCGTCCCGTACGTCGAAGTAGTCCACGCCGAGGCGCACCTCGATGTCAGGGTGCTCGGCCATCCGGGTCAGCCACGCCGTGTACCCCTCGCGCGGCAGCCCTTCGTAGGTGTCGCTGAAGTAGCGGTTGTCGAAGGTGTAGCGCACCGGCAGCCGGGCGATCACGGCCGCGGGCAGCTCCGTCGGGTCGGTCTGCCACTGCTTCTTCGTGTACCCGCGGATGAACGCCTCGTACAGCGGGCGCCCGATCAGCGAGATCGCCTTCTCCTCCAGGTTGCGGGCCTCGTCGGAGTCGAACTCGCCGGCCTGCTCGGCCACGAGGGCCCGCGCCTGCTCGGGGCTGAGATGACGCCGGAAGTAGGACGTGATCGTGCCGAGGTTGATCGGCATCGGGTACACGGCGTCCTGGTAGACGGTGAACACGCGGTGCTCGTAGCCGGTGAAGTCGGTGAACCGGTTGGCGTAGTCCCAGACCCGCCGGTTACTGGTGTGGAACAGGTGCGCGCCGTACCGGTGGACCTCGATCCCGCTCTCCGGCTCGATCTCGGAGTAGGCGTTGCCCCCGAGATGATCACGGCGGTCGAGGACCAGGACCCGCTTGCCGAGTTCGCTCGCGGCCCGCTCGGCCACGGTCAGACCGAAGAACCCGGACCCGATGACGATCAGGTCGGGGTCCGCATGCTGCCAAGCCACGATGGATCACCGTACCTTGCGCCGCGCGATAGCTCCGGTCGAGCCCGCGCCTAGACTGGCGCGGACCGGTCACCCTGGAGGAGGTTCGTGCCCTCGCTGTCCCTGGCGGGCCTGCTCCAGATCCTGCTGTACGCCGCCGTACTGATCCTGCCCGGGCTGCTCGTGGCCCTGGCGGCCGGCCTGCGTTCGTGGGCCGCTGCGGCGAGCGCGCCGCTGATCACCTACGGGCTCACCGCTCTGATCGGCCCGCTCAGTGCGGCCGGACTCCGGTGGAGTCCGCTGACCCTGGCCGGCGGCGCGGTGCTGCTGGCCGGACTGGTGGCCCTGCTCCGGCTGGTCGAGCGCCGACGGCGGCGTACCGACCCGGACGCCGGCGTCGACCCGGCCCCGGCCGACCGCTCCGGCGACCTGGCCGTCGCGGCGGGGGTCGCGGTGGGCGCCCTGCTGGGTCTGGTCACGGTGCTGATCGGCATCGGCCGGCTGGACGCCTTCCCGCAGGACTGGGACGCGACCTTCCACGCCAACGCGATCCGGTTCATCCTCGACACCGGCAACGCCGACCCCGGCGCGCTCCGGGTGATCAACAACTACGAGGACGGCGCGTTCTTCTACCCCAACGCCTATCACGCGCTGGCCGCCGTGGTCGGGATGCTCGGCGGCGCCGGTCTCCCGGAGCTGTTGGACCTGCAGATGGTGCTCGTCCCCGGACTGGCCGGGCTGACCCTGGCCGCGCTGCTGCGCGAGTACGGCGCGCGGGTGGCGCTGACCGCGACCGCCCCGGTCCTGCTGGCGACGTTCACCGGCTTCGGCCCGGACATGCTCTGGCGCGGTCCGCTGCTGCCCTTCGTCACGGCGGTGGCGCTGATCCCGGCGTTCCTGCTGCTCCTGCACCGCGTGCTCGCCGAGCCCGCGGTGGCCACCGCTGTGCTGGCCGCGGTGGGCGCCGTGGGCCTGCTCGGTCTGCACCCGAGCGTCGCGCTGTCCGCGGCGATCTTCGCCGTTCCGATGGTGCTGGCGAGGTGGGCCGGCCACCCCGGCCGGATCCCCCGCGAGGCCCTCACCCTGGTCCTCGTCGGCGCGGCCGCCGCCCTGCTGGGCCTGCAGTTCGCGCTCGGTGCGCTGGCCGTCGGCGGCACCGGCGACGTCGTGGACTGGCCGGCCGATCAGAGCCCCGGCCAGGCGGTCGGTGACCTGTTCCTGCTCAACCACGCTGTCGAAGCCCCACAGTTCTGGTTGGTCGCTCTGCTGCTCGTCGGTGCTGTGGCGGTGCGCCGGATCCGGTTCCTGTGGTGGTGGCTGGCCGGCGCCGGTGTGTTCGGGTGGCTGTTCGTGGTGGCCTCGGCGTACGACACGCAGTGGGCCGAGACGCTGACCCGGCCGTGGTGGAACGACGCCTGGCGATTCATGGCCCTGGCCTGTCTCGGGCTGGCGGTGGTCGCCGCGAACGGCGCGGTGGTCATGGGCGACTGGGTGCTGCGTCGGGTGCGCAGCGTGGCTCCGCTCGGTGGGCGGCCGCCGCGGATGCTGCTCGGCGGCGCGGTGGTCGTCGTGCTCGCGGCGTACGGCGTGCTGAGCAACGGCTTCTACGTGCCCAGCAACGGAGCCCGGATGCAGGTGCGCTTCGAGGACGGCCCCACGGTCAGCAGCTCCGAGCTGGCCGGCATGCGCGTCCTGGCCGAGCTGGCCGGCCCCGGCGAGCGGATCATGAACGACCCCCTGGACGGTTCGGCCTGGATGTACGCCGTGCACGGACTGCAGCCGATGTACGGACACGTGATCGCGCCGCGCACCTTCAACGACATCGGGCCCGACCAGCGCGCCCTGCTCAAACGCTTCCGCTGCGTGGACACCGACCCGGTGGTGCAGGCGCTCGTGGACGAGTACGACATCACCTACGTGTTCGTCGGGTCCAGTTACGTCCGCGAGTCCCTCCGCCGGGTGTCGGGCCTGATCGCCTTGGCCGACGTGGAGAGCCTGGAGCTGGTCTACTCGCAGGGCGGTACCCGGATCTTCCGCGTCACCACACCACCGCCGGCGACATCGGCGAGCGCCGAGCAGGACAGCTGTGCCACGACGGCGTGACCCTGACGTCGCGCTGACGGGGTTCGCCGCCGTACGCCGGTAGCATCGGCGGCATCCGTGATCACCGGGGTGGGAGCCGCATGCCTGAGCAGCCGGTCCCTACCGGTCCCGGTTCGGGGCCGGAATCCGCGGCCGATGTCTGGGTGGTCATCCCGGTGTTCAACGAGGCGGCGGTCGTGGCCGCGGTGGTCACCGAGGTGCTGGCCGGCTTCCCGAACGTCGTCTGCGTGGACGACGGCAGCACCGACGGCTCGGCCGCCCAGGTGGCCAGCACCCGCGCGCATCTGGTCCGGCACCCCATCAACCTCGGCCAGGGCGCGGCGCTGCAGACCGGCCTGACCTACGCCAAGGCGCGCTCGGGGGGCCAGTTCTTCGTCACCTTCGACGCCGACGGCCAGCATCGCGTCGACGACGCGCAGCGGATGGTGGCCGTGGCCCGGTCGGGCACGTCCGACGTCGTGCTCGGTTCGCGCTTCCTGGACCAGGCCACGAACGTGCCGCGGCTCAAGCGGCTGGTCCTGCGGACCGCGGTGGCCCTGAGCCCGACCGCGCGGCGCCTGCACCTGTCCGACGCGCACAACGGGTTGCGGGTGTTCAGCCGGCCGGTCGCGGATCAGCTCCGCATCACGATGAGCGACATGGCGCACGCCTCGGAGATCGTGACCCTGCTGGCCCGCTCGGCGTGGCGGGTGGAGGAGGTGCCAGTGACGATCAACTACACCGACTACTCCAAGGCCAAGGGCCAATCGCTGGTCAACGGCGTGAACATCCTGTTCGACCTGTCGATGAAGCAGCGAGGGCGGTGACGCGATGATCGCCATCCAGTTCCTGCTCATCGCCGCGGTAGGCCTCGGCCTGCTGCTCTTCGTGCGCCGCTGGCACGGCGTGGGGATGCAGGCCGGCAAGCGGATCGGGTTGGTCGCCTTCGCACTGCTCAACGTGTACGCGGTGTTGCGTCCCGACGACGTGACGTGGGTGGCCAACCGGCTCGGCGTCGGCCGCGGCGCCGACCTGATCCTCTACGTGCTGGTCATCGCGTTCGTGCTCGGCATGCTCAACTTCTACCTGCGGTTCAAGACGATGGACCGGCGGTTGACCGAGCTGGCCCGGACCATCGCGATCCGGGAGGCGGAGCTCGTCAACCGCGAGCGGGGTGTGCTCGCCGCGCACAACGTGGCGCTCTCCGTGCCCGCCGCCGAACCGGCCACCGGCCCGGCCACGGTCATCGTCCCGGTCACGGAGGAACAGCGATAGCGACCGTCGACGTGCTGATCCCCTACTTCGACCGCCCGGACCTGCTGCGATACACCGTGGCCAGTGTGCTGGCCCAGGACGACCCGGCGTGGCGGCTGACCGTCGTGGACGACGGCCCCGGAACCGACGGAGTCGCCGACTTCCTGACCGCGCTGGCCGATCCGCGGGTGCGCTACCTGCACAACCCGGTCAACCTCGGGATCAACCGCAACTTCCAGCGCTGCCTGGATCTGGCCACCGAGGACGTGCTCGTCATCACCGGCGCGGACGACCTGTTGCTGCCCGGCTACGTCGGCTGCGTGCGGGCCGCGTACGCCGGCTGCGGGCCAGACGTCGCCGTGGTGCAGCCCGGCGTGCAGGTGATCGACGCCGCCGGCCGGCCCCGCGAGGGACTGGCCGACCGGGCCAAGCGGCTGCTCTTCGCACCCCGGCTGGATGGTGCGCGCGAGCTCGGCGGTGAGCCGCTGGCGACCAGCCTGCTGCGCGGCAACTGGCTCTACTTCCCCGCGCTGGCCTGGCGGCGCACGGCCGCCCAGGCGGTCGGTTTCCGGGACGACCTGCACGTCGTGCAGGACCTGGCCCTCGTCCTGGACCTGGTGCGCGCCGGGCACCGACTGCGCGTCGAGCCGGCGGTGTGCTTCTCCTACCGC
>JACCSC010000252.1 GCA_013813215.1 Geodermatophilaceae bacterium
GGGCCGCGACGACCAGGCTCCACTTGACGCCCACGACGAAGGCCGAGGTGGGCAGCGGCAGGTTCAGCAGTTCGCCGACGATCAGCGGCTGGTAGAGGTCCGTGGGCACGTCGGCGTGCCAGGCCACCCACGACGTCGTGAGCAGGACGTCGATCGGGATGAACAGGTGGGCCAGCACGCGGAACGCCGCCACCCTGGCCAGCGGCATCGGCTCGGTCCACCACCGGGCCACGCGGTTCATGACACCGGCTCCGCGGCCACCGGCTCGGCGTCCCAGGCGGCGGTCACGGTGTCAGTGAACTCACCGGTCCGTACGCCGCCGCGGAGGTCGTCGCGGCGTACGACGATTTCGACCGGGTCAGCGGCGGGCGGTCGGGGTTGCGCCGGGCCTAGGACTCGGCGATCAACGCCAGCAGGGTCGGATCGGCGACGAGGCGCCCGAGTTGGCCCTCGATCTCGGCCCGGCGCAGCCCGGTCTCCGAGTCGTCGATGGGGATGCGATCCCCGAGGGCGTTGACGCCGTCGACCCGGGTCGACTTCACGACCGTGTCGGGACCGCTGCGCGTGGAGTACATCCGGAACGGTCCCACCGGGAAGGCACTGTCCTGGGCCCACACTGTGCCGACGGCGGTCAGAGCCAGCACGACCGCGGCCGCCAGTAGCCGGACGGTTCGGCCCGGCTGGCCGAGCGTGGTGTCCTGGTCGAACCCCGGCCCGCCCATGACGGATAGCCTAGATCTGCTCCTACTCGGTGAGCAGTTCCGCCAGCTGCTCGACGACGGAGTCACGCAGCTCGGGTGGGACCTCGTCGCCGTAGGCGAACAGGCCGGCGCCGGCCACGGCCGCACCCGAGGCCAGGAAGATCAACTCCACGACGAACGTGGACTCACCGGACTCCGAGTCCGACAACGGCACCACGATCCGCTCGCCCGCCCCGTCGATCGCGCCCGCCAGGTCGGGCAGGTCGACGCTCTGGTAGGTGACGTCGGACTCGAAGTCGATATCGGAGGTCAACGAGGTGCCGAGCGAGCCCAGGTCGCTCGGACAGCGGCCCGGCGGGCGCAGGGCACCGACGACGGCCTCGGCCTGGCCCGGCGAGGGCATGATGATCCCCGCGGTCTGAACGCCGCTGTCCTCGTCGACGAACAGGTCGGACACGGTGACGTCCCGGCCGGCCAGCGTCCCGGCGTCGGTCCCCATGTCGATCATGGGCAGGACGAGACAGGTCAGCAGGCCCTCAGCGGTCACGAACGCACGCAGCGGACCGCTGGAGCCGGAGTCGTCGAACGTCCACCCCGCGCCGGGCAGGTCGTCCGCGCCGAGCAGGAGGTCGCTGCCGACGAGGCCCTGCCGGGGTTCGGGGGCGGTGAGCGCGCGAACCACGATGACTCCGGTGACCGCGAGCGCTACGACCAGGACAGCGCTGAGAGCCAGGAGGAGCGGGCGCCGCGACCGGTGACCCGGGCGTTGGGCGGCCGCGCCGACCGAGTCCTGGTGCCCGCCCGGCAAGGCGGCTGTCAGGCCCGCCGGAAAGGGCGAGACCGCCGTCTGGTCGGGTCTGGCCTCGCCGACGGTCCCGGGAACGTAGGACATCGTGCGCGCCGGGTCGACCGGGTCCCCGAGCGGTGGCGGCAGCAGCTGCTGGCCGGCCACCGACAGCGGGGTGACGGTCAGGCCCAGGGCCTGCTGGGCCCGCTGCAATCCGATACCCAGCGCCAGGGCGGAGTCCGGGCGCTGCGCCGGCTCCTTGGCCAGCGCGGCCTCCAGCACGACCGCGATGGCCTCGGGTACTCCGAGCGGTCGGAGGTTGGGCGGCGGCTCGGACATGATGCGGTACAGCACCGGGGCGATGGAGCCGTCGCCGTCTCCGGAGTCGAACGGCGCCCGCCCGAGGATCAGCGCCATGACGGTGGCCGCGAGGGAGTAGACGTCCGCGAGGGGTGTCGCGGGCTGGCCGTTGAGATCTCCGGGGCGACGTACCCCGGCGTGGCGGTGATCTCCCCGGATCGGGTCAGGTCGGTGTCGGCGAACCGGGCCTGCCCGAAGTCGGCCAGCCGCGGGGCGCCGTACTCGTCGACCAGGACGTTGGCCGGTTTGAGGTCGCGGTGCAGGATCCCCGCCTCGTGCGCGGTCTGCAGCGCCCCGGCGAGCCGGACGCCGATGTCGGTGGCCTCGCGCCAGGGCAGGGGCCCGGACCGGGCGAGCCGGTCGGTCAGGGATCCGCTGGGCAGGAACGGCATCACCAGGAAGCCGTGCTCTTCCGGATCGACGCCGCCGTCGTACACCGGGACGATGTGCGGGTGCCCGGACAGCTGGCCCAGCGCCCGGCACTCCTGGGTGAACCTCGCCCGTGCCCGCTCGTCGAGTGTGGCCGAGATGACCTTGATCGCGACGTCGCGCCGGAACCGTTCCTGCCTGGCCCGGTAGACCACGCCGAAGCCGCCGCGGCCGATCTCCACCAGATCGGTCACGTCGGGGCGGCGCGGCTCGGTCACACCCTCGATCCTCGCAGAGCCGGCCCCGAGGCCGCGGACTCAGCTGACCGGTCGCCCCCGCGAGACCACCATCCGCACCTGACGCAGGGCCGTGAGGTCCCGGGTGGCGTCGCCGTCCACGATCAGCAGATCGGCGTCGAGGCCCGGGCGCAGCTTCCCGGTGCGTCCGGCCAGGCCGCAGGCGGCGGCCGAGACACTCGTCGCCGCCGCGAGCGCTGCGGTCGGGTCCATCCCGCACTCCGCCAGGTCGATCACCGCCTCGGGCAGGACACCGTGCGGCTTGGGCGGACTGATGCCCGCGTCCGAACCTCCGACGAGACGTACCCCGGCGCGCTGGAGCCCGGCCACGTGGTCCAGCAGCAGTTCCCAGGTGACCCCTTGGCGCTCCATCATCGCGCGCACCTGGGGCGCCGGCTCCACCCCCGGCGCCCGGCCCAGCGTCGGACAGACGTTGGTGCCGGCGCCGGCCAACCGTTCGGCCAGCCCGGGCGACGGCCGGAATCCCTCCGCGGTCAGGCACGAGCAGTGCTCGATCCCGTCGACCTCGGCGTTCAGGCACTGCTCGACGGCGGGCAGCCCGTGGGCGTGCGCGGTGACCGGCAACCCGAGCCGGTGCGCCTCCTCCACCACCAGGCGCACCTCGTCGAGCGTGAACTGGCAGCTGCGGATGTCGGTTCCGGGGGTCATTGCCCCACCGCTGGCCATGACCTTGACGACGTCGGCGCCACGCTCGGCGCGCTCCCGGACCGCCCGGCGCAGCTGGTCGGCCCCGGCCACCGCGCCGCCCATGGACGAGCAGTGCCCGCGGATGGAGGTGATCGGTGGTCCCGCGGCGACCACCGTGGGCCGGCCGTCAGCGGTCCGGCTGCGTTCGACGACGGCCCACTCGTGGTCGCCGAGGTCGCGGACCGCCGTTACCCCGGCGGTGAGCTGCTGACGCAACGACCTGTCGATGATCTGGTCGATGTCGTGGGGGCTCAGCTCCGGCAGCTGGTCCAGCGCCTGCCGGCCGCCATCGGCGCAGAGGTGCACATGCGCATCGACCAGCCCTGGCAGCAGCGTCGCATTGGGCATGTGGACCACCTCGCAGTCCGCGGGTGTTGCGGCCGAACCACGCTCCACCCCGACGATCCGGTCGCCTTCGACCAGCACCAACGCGCCGCCGGGCACGACCGCTTCACCATCGAAGGCCGTGTCGGCACGGTATGCGCGCACTCTGCCTCCCGCCGCGGTAGCACGTCCCGCGAGCAGGCTAGGCCCAGGCCGGGGTCACGGCACCCGAATTGTCCCTTTGGCGATAGGAACCACCGAGCCGGTGACGGTGACCTGGACCGCGGTTTCCCCCCGTACGACGGCGGTGCAGCGCAGGACCGAGGGCCGCTGCAGTTCCGCGCCCTGGTGGACCGTGTACGCCGACGTTCCGGACGGCAGGAGCCCGGCGGCGGCGAGGTGGACGCCGAGCCCCAGAGCGGCTGACCCGGTGGCCGGATCCTCGGCCACGCCGACACCCGCGGCGAAGACCCGGGCGTGCGCCGTACGCCGATCCACGTCCCAGGCGTAGACGCAGAGCCCACCACCGTCCGAGCCGAGCGCCGCAACCAGTGCGCGCGGATCCGGCATGGCGCGTGCGACGGCGTCCTCGGTTACCGGCAGGTAGCCGAACTCCAGCCCGCAACCGGCCAACCGCGCTCGACCCGCGCCGTCCGCCGGCTCGAGGCCAACCGCCGTGAGTAGCTGCCCCGCGTCGAGGTCGCCGCCGAGGGTCGGCTTACCGCCGGTCAGGCTGACCTCCACCAGCCCCACGGACAGCGGCAGCAGGCCGGCGCCGCGCTCCTGCAGGACACTGCCCGCCGGCAGCCGGCCCAACCGAACCAGCGTGTGCGCGGAACCGATGCTGGGATGCCCGGCGAAGGGCAGTTCGGCGGTCGGGGTGAAGATCCGCAGCCGGTAGTCCGCTACCCGCGACGGCAGCGGGAACGCCGTCTCGGACAGGTTGAACTCGCGGGCCAACGCCTGCAGCTGCTCGCCGGACAGGTCGTCGGCGTCCAACACCACGGCGAGCGGGTTCCCGGCGAACGGCCGGTCGGTGAACACGTCGACGACCTCGTAGTGCAGCACGCTTGCTCCTGGATACCGCAGCGCCTCCGCGGCGACGAGGGCGTCGGCGCTCGGGCGGTCCGCGCGACGGTAGCCTGCGGCCGTGGCCACGGCGACCAGGGTGTTCTGCGCCCGCCTGAGCGGGATCGCGGTTTTCGACCCGAACGGCGACCAGATCGGCCGGGTCCGCGACGTCGTGGTCAGCCTCCGGCTGGGCACCCTGCCGCCGCGGGCGACCGGGCTCGTCGTGGAGATCCAGCAGCGCCGTCGCATCTTCGTCCCGATGGACCGGGTGACCACGATCGACAGCGAGGCCATCGTGCTCGGCACCGGCACGCTCAGCGTGAAGCGCTTCGAGCAGCGGCCCAACGAGACGCTGGTCGTGGCCGAGCTGCTGGACCGCCGGGTGACCCTGAAGGACGGCGGCGCCGCCGTCTCGGTCAGCGACGCGGCTTTGGAGCAGGACCGGACCAAGCACTGGCTGCTGGCCCGGCTCGCGGTACGGGAGGTGACCGGGAAGCGGATCCCCCGGCGCGGGCACGTCCGGCAGGTGGACTGGGACGCCGTCGAGGGGCTGTCGTTGGCCTCCACCGACCAGGGCGCGGACAGCCTGCTCGCGGTCTTCGAGGACATGAAGGCCGCGGACGTGGCGAACGCGCTGCGGGACCTGCCCGAGGAGCGGCGTCAGCAGATCGCCGAGGCGCTCGCCGACGCCCGGCTGGCCGACGTCCTGCAGGAGCTGCCCGAGGAGGACCAGGTCGAGATCATCGGCCGGCTCGCGGGCGACCGGGCCGCCGACGTCCTCGAGGCGATGGACCCCGACGATGCGGCGGACCTGTTGGCCGAGCTACCCGCGGCCGAGCGAGAACGCTTGCTGGCCCTGATGGAACCGGCCGAGGCCAAGCCCGTGCGCCAGCTGATGGGCTACTCCGAGGACACCGCCGGCGGTCTGATGACCAGCGAGCCGGTGATCCTGCCTCCGGATGCGACGATCGCCGAGGCCCTGGCGCGCGTGCGCCAGCCGGAACTGAGTGCGGCGCTGGCCACCCAGGTGTACGTCGTGCGGCCGCCGGTGAGCACGCCGACGGGCACCTTCCTGGGGGCGGTGCACATCCAGCGGCTGCTGCGCGAGCCGCCGTTCAACCTGGTCAGCAGCCTGCTCGACGACGAACTGGACCCCCTGACCGCCGACACCACGCTGCCCGCGCTCACCCGCTACTTCGCGACGTACAACCTGGTCGCCGCACCGGTCGTGGACGCGCAGAACCACCTGGTCGGCGCGGTGACCGTCGACGACCTGCTGGACAGCCTCCTGCCCGACGACTGGCGCGAGGACCCGGATGGCTGAGCGGCGGGCGCGGGCTCGCCTGGACCAGCCGCGCGAGCCGCGCCGCCTGGTCCCCCGCATCGACGCCGACGCCTTCGGCCGGTTCAGCGAGAACATCGCCCGGTTCCTCGGAACGGGGCGCTTCCTGGCCTACCAGACCATCACCGTGACCATCTGGATCATCCTGAACCTGGTCGCTCTACGGCTGCGGTGGGACCCGTACCCGTTCATCCTGCTCAACCTCGTCTTCTCCACGCAGGCCGCGTACGCCGCCCCACTGATCCTGCTGGCGCAGAACCGGCAGGCCGACCGGGACCGGATCACCATCGAGGAGGACCGGCAGCGGGCGCAGGCGGCGAAGGCCGACACGGAGTACCTCGCCCGGGAGCTGGCCGCCCTGCGGATCGCGATCGGCGAGCTGGCCACCCGGGACTTCCTGCGCTCGGAGCTGAACCGGCTGGTCGAGGACAGTGACCGCCGCCCCAGCTGACGTCGGTCTGCCACGTCGCCAGCCGGGAAAGTGGTCCCGACACGCAGCCGGAGGTTCCCGCCGATCGGCGTGTCGGGACCACTCGCGCCTCACGTGAGGGTGTGCGCCAGGGCCGCGGCACCACCGGCCACGAGCAGGACCACGAGGAACGGCGCCCGCAGGAGCAGCGCCACCGTGGCCGCGGCCAGCCCGACCAGCCGGGAGTCCAGGACCAGCGCGCGGCCATCGGTGAAAGCCTGTACGACGACCAACGCCGCCAGCATGGCGGCCGGCACCAGCTCGACCGCGCGGCGTACGGCAGGGCGGTCCAGCAGACCCGCGGGCGCGGCCAGGCCGGCGTACTTGAGCAGGTAGCAGCCGACGGCCGCCACCAGCACCACGGTCCAGGTCACGGCGCCCGGCCGATCCACCCGAGTCCGACGGCGGCCGCGGCCAGGATCACCTGCAGCCCGGGGTTGACGATCGGCGTCAGGGCCAGCGCGATCAGCGCTCCGCCGAGGGCGACCGTGCGATCGCGCCGGCTCGCCCGCAACCGGGGCCACAGCAGCGCGAGAAACGCCGCCGGAACGACGGCATCCAGCGCGGCCTGCGCCGCCGGGAAGGCGAGCAGCTCGGAGCCGAGGGCGCCGGCCAGGGTCGACAGGTTCCACCCCACGAACAGCGAGGTCCCCGTCACGGTGAAGGCCAGGCGCAGCGTCGCGGGCGTGGGTGCGGCCAGTGCCATCGCCGTGGTCTCGTCGATCACGCCGTGCGCGGCGACCACGCGCCGGAGTCCGCGCCAGCCGAGCGGGCGGGCCAGGCGCAGGCCGTAGAGGGTGTTGCGGCTCCCGAGCATCAGGGCGCTGGCCACGGCCGCGAGCGGCGCGCCTCCTGCCCCGAGCACGCCGACCAGGGCGAACTGCGAGGCGCCGGTGAACATCAGCAGGCTCAACGCGCAGGTCTGTGCGACGCCGAGGCCGGCCGCGATCCCCGCGGCGCCGAACGCGGCGCCGTACAACCCGACCGCCAAGCCGACGCCGAGACAGTCGCGGACCACCGCGGCCCGAGCCGGCTCGGTCGAATCCACCTCGGTCGGGTCAGTCCCCGCGGTCGAGGCGGGTCAGCAAAGCCGCGAGTTGTCGCAGCTCGTCCTCGTCCAACCGGCTCGTCATGTGCTCCTGCACCCCGCGCAGGTGCACGCGCGAGGCCTCGCGCAGTCGAGCCAGACCGGCCGGCGTCAGCACCGCGAACGTCCCGCGGGCGTCGTCCTCGCAGGGCTCCCGGGTGACCAGCTCGTCGCGGACCAGCCGGTCGACGAGCCGGGTGAGCCCGCTGCGCGACAGCAGCACGGCACCGGCCAACTCAGTCATCCGCAGCCGGCGTCCCGGGACCTCGGCCAGCTGGACCAGGACGTCGTACGACGCCAACGCCAGGTCCTCCTCGGCCATCAACTCCGACTCCAGCCGACGGGTGATCGCGGCATGGGTCTTGAGGAACAACCGCCAGGTCGTCATGCCGACCGGGCTCGGCTGATCCGGCAGGCAGACGGTGGTGCCGCCCGCGAAGCTCCCCAACGGCTCTGACATGCCGGGGATAGTAGAGCCGCAGCGGCAGCGGCCGACCACCGCGCCATCAGGATGCGGCACCCGCCGTAGCATGGGTGGGTTCCTACCCACTGGAGAGGCATGCCCCCCGGACCCGACCTCGCTGCAATCCACGCCGCCCTGGCCACCGTGCACGATCCGGAGATCCGCCGGCCGATCACCGACATCGGGATGCTCGGCGAGGTCGTGGTCGCTCGGGACGGGCGGGTCGACGTCGAGGTCTTCCTCACCGTGGCCGGGTGTCCGATGAAGGAGACCTTGACCCGTGACGTGACCGCCGCCGTCCAGCGGGTGCCGGGGGTCAGCGGCGTCGACGTCCGGCTCGGGGTGATGACGCCGGAGCAGCGCGCCCAGTTGCAGACGATGCTGCGCGGGGGTGCGGCGGAGCCGGTGATCCCGTTCGCCCAGCCCGGTTCGCTGACCCGGGTGTACGCCGTCGCCTCGGGCAAGGGCGGGGTGGGCAAGTCCAGCATCACGGTGAACCTGGCGGCCTCCCTGTCCGCCCGGGGCCTGTCCGTCGGCGTGCTGGACGCCGACATCTACGGCTTCTCGATCCCGCGCATGTTGGGCGTGACCGGCCGCCCGACCCAGGTCGAGAAGATGATCATGCCGCCGCGCGCGCACGGCATCGCCGTGATCTCGATCGGCATGTTCATCGCCGGCAACACCCCGGTGGTCTGGCGCGGGCCGATGCTGCACCGGGCGCTGCAGCAATTCCTCGCCGACGTCTACTGGGGCGACCTCGACGTCCTGCTCATGGACCTGCCGCCCGGCACCGGGGACATCGCCATCTCGCTGGCCCAACTGGTTCCGACCGCGGAGATCCTCGTCGTGACCACGCCGCAGCAGGCCGCGGCTGAAGTCGCCGAGCGGGCCGGCGCGATCGCCAGCCAGACCCACCAGCACGTCGTCGGAGTGATCGAGAACATGTCCTGGCTGGAACTGCCCGACGGCTCGCGGATGGACATCTTCGGCACCGGTGGCGGGCAGGTCGTCGCACAAGCGCTGACCCGAACGCTCGGCGTACCGGTTCCCCTGCTGGGCCAGGTGCCGCTGGATCCGAGGCTGCGGGTCTCCGGGGACGACGGGACGCCGTTCGTACTGACCGAGCCCAACGCGGCCGCCGCGGTCGCGCTGCGGTCGGTGGCCGACACGCTGGCCGCGCGCGAGCGGGGGTTGGCCGGTCGGTCGCTCCGCCTCACCCCCGTCGGCCGCTGACGGACGTCGCCTGTTGCCCTGAGTTGACCCTGACACCGTGTCAGGCGCTGGAGTGGTCGCACCATGTTGAGCATCGGAGATCTCGCCCGCCACACCCGCGTCTCGGTGCGGATGCTGCGGCACTACGACGCCCTGGGCCTGGTCACGCCCGAGCAGGTCGACGAGGGCACTGGCTACCGGTGGTACGCGACTTCCCAGATCGGCCGAGTGGACAGCCTGCTGGCGCTCAAGGAACTCGGCTTCACGCTGGAGCAGTGCCGCACGATCCTGGACGAGGAGGTCTCGGTCGAGGAGCTACGCGGCATGCTGCGCCTGCGCCAGATCGAACTGGCCGAGCAGATCGCCACTGACAGCGCGCGGCTGGCCGAGGTGGGGCGGCGTCTCCGGTCGATCGAGAGGGGACTGACCATGACGAACGGCACCCTGCAGATCAAGGCGCTGCCCGCGCTCCGGCTGGCCCAGGTCAGCACGGAGGTCAACGACATCACAGAGATCAGTGGGCTGGTCGGCTCCCTGTTCGACACCCTGGCCCAGCGGTTGGTCGATGCAGGGGTACCGGTCACCTCGCGCGGGATCCGGACATACTACGCGCGCCCCGGCGGCTCGAAGATCGACGTCGCGGCGGGCTGCCCGTCGGGCCGGACGTCGGTCCCGTCCGAGGTGTGGAGGTCGTCGAGTTGCCGGCCGAGGCGATGGCCGCCGTGGTGGTCCACTGCGGTCCGGTAGCCGAGATCGCCGATGCCTGGCTGACCTTCGACGTGGGGGTCCAGCAACGCGGGCTGCAGTCCTTCGGCACGTCCCGTCAGGTCTACCTGGAGACCCCCGAGGACTCCGACATCTGGGTCGTGGAGTTGCAGTGTCCGGTGCGCGAGGGCGCCGGCTGCTCGCAGGAGTAGACCGGGGTCGTCGCCGGGCTCAGGTGGCGTCGTCGTACGGCGGGGTCGCGGCCACTGCAGGTTGCGGGGCCCGTAGTGGTGGGTCGGCCGCCGGATCGGTCGGGCGCACCTGCGGTTCGGCCATCCGGGCCGACGCCGGCTTCGTCGTGCTGACCGGGGCGGGAGTAGCCACCCTGGTGGTGCTGACCGGCGGTCGGCTGCTGCGCGGCTGCCCGTTGGACCGCTTGAGCGGTGGCGGGTCGTCGTCGAGCAGCTGCCGGCGGACGAACTCGCGCGGGTTCAGCGAGCGCAGGTCGATGTCGGCGAACTCGTCACCGAGTTCCTCGCGGATCTGCGCCCGCGCCCCGGTGACGAACCCGCGGACCTTTTGCATCGCCCCCGCCGCGTCCCGGGCGATAGAGGGGAGCCGGTCGGGACCGAAGATGAACAGCGCGACGATGAGGAGGACCATGATCTCTCCCCAGCCGATCGAGCTGAACATCCCAACCTCCGGCCGCCACGCGCTGCGCGTTCGAGGCTAGCCCAAGGGCCGGCCCAGACGGGTCGCTTCAGCGTTGGCTGAGGGTGGCCTGGAACTCCTGCGAGTCGCCGCCACGGATCACCACGACGACGACGGTGTCGCCCGGCCGGTTGGCGTCCACCGCGACGACCAGCTCCTCCGAACTGCCCACCGCCAGGTCACCGACCTGGATGATCACGTCCCCCTCCCGCAGCCCGGCCGCGGCGGCGGCGCCGCCGGGCTCGACGGCCACGACCAGCGCCCCGTCCCGCGTCCCGTCGGTCACCGAGCGGGCGTTGACCCCCAGGGTGGCGTGCGTGGCCGAGCCGGTGTTGATCAGCTGTTGGGCGATGGTGCGGGCGACGTCGATCGGGATGGCGAACCCCAGACCGATGCTGCCGGCGCTGCCGCCGGCCGAGCCCAGGCTGGCAATGGCGGTGTTGATGCCGACCACCGCGCCCGAGCTGTCGACGAGCGCACCGCCGGAGTTGCCCGGGTTGATCGCGGCGTCGGTCTGGATCGCGTTGATGACCGCGTTGGTGTCGGTCCCCTGCCCGGCCAGCCGGACCGGCCGGTTCAGGGCGCTGACGATGCCTGACGTGACCGTACTGTCCAGGCCCAGGGGCGAGCCGATGGCGACGACCGGGTCGCCCACCACCAGATCGGCGGAGGTGCCGAGGCTGGCCACCACGAGCCCGGGGCGCTCCACCTTGATCACCGCGAGGTCGGCCAACGGGTCACGTCCGACGATCCGCGCGTCGGATCCGGTGCCGTCGGTGAAGATCGCCCGGACGACGGCCTCAGGGTTGTCCGCGGCCTGCGACACGACGTGGTTGTTGGTGAGGATGTAGCCGTCCTCGTCGATGACCACCCCGGAACCGGTCCCGCCGGCGTCGCCGACCCGGACCTCGATCGACACGACGGCGGGCCGGACCCGCGCGGCGATGTCGGAGATCGATCCTGGCGGGCGGACCACCGGCTCGCTGATCGCGGTCAGCTGGCCGTCGGGCCGGAGCAACGGCGACTCGGTCGCGGTGCGTCCCAGCACGAACCCGGCGCCGCCGCCGACCATGCCGGCCAGCAGGACAGCGACCAGGAGGAACAGCGCCAGGCGGAGTGGGACGTCACGCAGCCGGATCCGTCGCCGCCCGCCGGCGTCGGTCAGGATGCCCACGTCCCCGGCGACCGACTCGTCGTACACCGCGGGGCGGCCGAGGGCGGAGCGGGACGCCGCGTCCCGCCAGGGGTCGCGCTCGGCGTCCGGCTTCCACCATGGCGATTCGCTGGAACGGGGAGGCGAGCCGCCGGGTCGGGCGAAGGTGCCGGCGGCGCCAGCCGGACGGGCGAACGCCCGGATCAGCAGTTCCGGGGGTGGGGCCTGCGCGAGACCCGGTGACTCAGGCAGCCGCGGCCGGTCGGCGGCGAAAGGCTCCCGGCTACCGGGCGGCCGCCCGTACGCACCGGCCAAGTGCGGCGCGTCGTCGTCGGCCGTGGGAGGCCGCGAGCCGTCATCGTTCACGCCGTCAGCCTGACCGACGGGGCGTGAAGTGGGTGTCAGCGCAGGCCGGTCGCCGCGCCGGAGAACTCGCGCGGGGCCATCGCGTCGTCCAACGACCTGAACAGGGCAGTGGACGTGTTCGGTACGACGGTGCGCTCCTGGACCGTCCGCGGCTGCGCCGTACCGGCCCCCGAGACGGCCACCGGGACGGCGGACGTGGCGAGCACTCCGGCCGCGAGCCCGGCCACGGCGCCGGCCAGGCCGCGGCGAAGACGGCGCAGCCGGCTCGACGAACGGCCGGGGCGGCGGTTCTGTGGGCGGCGCGGGGCTTCCGGATGTCCGGCGACTCGCCGGTCGGGCGGCGCCGGACCGGCGGGGGCGGCGCTCACCGGCGCCGACCGGCCCGGTGCCCGGCTGGCCGGGGCTTCGGTGCGGCTCCACAGCAGTTGCTCGCCGTGCATCGCCAGCTGCATGCCCGGGGGCTGCAGCTGCGTGGTGAACGGGATCTGCTGCAGCCGGTCGAGCAGGCTGGACGGCAGTTCCGGCCCGCCCGCGGTGACGAGGACCCGCTTGGCCGCGCGCTGGTCGGCTACGTCCGCGGCGCACTGCGCGCAGGACGCGACGTGGGCGGCGGCTCGAGTGTCGGCGGCGGTACTCAGCTCGCCGTCGACGTAGGCGACGACGGCCTCGAGCGCGAGATGGAACTCGGTGCTCGTCATGAGCCCGCCGGGCGGAGGCCGGGCGCGAGGTGGGCGAGGGCCTCGCGCAGCTGCACCCGGCCGCGGTGGATGCGGCTGCGCACGGTGCCAAGCTTGATGCCGAGGGTGGCCGCTATCTCCTCGTAGGTCAGGCCCTCGATGTCGCACAGCACGACGGCGACCCGGAAGTCCGGCGGCAGCGCGTCGAGGGCGGCCTGGACCTGCGGGTCGAGGTAGGCGTCGGCGTACACCTGTTCGGGGCTGGGCGCGGAGCCCGGCAGCCGCTCGGTGTCCTCGGGCAAGGCGTCGAAGCGGATCTTCTGCCGGCGGCGGACCATGTCGAGGAAGAGGTTGGTGGTGATCCGGTGCAGCCAGCCCTCGAACGTTCCCGGCTGGAAGTTGGCCAGCGACCGGAAGACCCGGACGAACGTCTCCTGGGTCAGGTCCTCGGCGTCCTGCGGGTTTCCCGACAGGCGATAGGCCAGGCGGTAGACCCGCGCCGAGTGCTGGCGGACCACCTGGTCCCAGCTCGGCGGAACCCAGGTACCCACCTGGGCGACCGCGTCGGTCACTGCACCACCGCCCTGCTCCGCCCGCCGATCAACGGCGAGCTGCTCCGAGACGACCATGGTGCGGGTTCCTCCTCCGTGAATCCACTCGCCGCCCCTAACGATTCGGCCGCGAATCGTGTTCCGCTCGGACCGCCGGAGGCGTGGACAGCCGGCCGTTGCCGCAGCGTACGGCGCCGTCAGCCGCGCAGATGCTCGCGCAATCGGACCATGCCAGTGGCGATGTCCACCGCCGGGATGTAGCCGAGATCACGTCGCGCCGCAGCGATGTCGAACCAGTGCGGAGTCGCCAGCTGCCGCGCCAGGAACCTGGTCATCGGCGGATCGGTGGGCCGGCGGGTGAGTACGAAGACCCCTTCGGCGAGCGCACCCAGGGCGTAGGCGACCGGAAAGGGAATGGTTCCGGGCACGCGGTCCACTCCGGCCGCGGCCAGGACGCCCAGGACCAGGTCCCGAATCGGCCTCGGCTCGCCCTGGGAGACGAAATAGGCTCGTCCGGAGATGGCAGCGCCCGGGTGCAGTCGGTCAGCAGCCGCCAGGTGGGCGGACACCGCATTGTCGATATAGGTCGAGTCGACCAGGTTCGTCCCGTCGCCGACGAAGCGCAGCCGGCCCCGCCGCCCGCGCTCGACGATGCGAGGACCCAACTGGGTGTCCCCCGGTCCCCAGATCAGGTGCGGGCGCAGCACGACCGTGGCCAGCTCGAGTCCGTCGGCGGCCAGTACTGCGCGCTCGGCAGCCGCCTTGGTGGCGGCGTAAGGCGACTCGTACCGCGCGGGGTAGGGCAGCGACTCGTCGCCGCCGGCGATGCCGTCGTGGGTGGCGACCACGCTGGGCGTCGAGGTGTAGACCAGCCGCGGCACGCCATGCGCTCGGCAGGCGGCGAGCACGTTCGCGGTGCCCCCGATGTTCGTCTCGGCGTACTCCCGGCCCCGTGCACCGATTCCGGCCAAGGCCCCGACGTGATAGACGACATCGCAGCCGGCCGTGGCGGCGCACACCGCGTCCGCGTCGCGGAGATCCCCGCGCACGGTGTGTGCGCCGAGCAGGGACAGCTCCGGATACGCACCCCGGGCGAAGGTGTGGACCTCGTCCCCCCGCGCGATCAACCCGCGGACGATGGCCGAGCCCAGGAACCCACCGCCCCCGGTGACCAGTGCCCTCATCAACGCCGCCGCCGGGCCGCCCAGCGGGCGAGCGCGACGCGGTCGATCTTGGCGTTGTGCCTGATGTCCACCGGGAAGCCGCGGTGGTAGAGCACGGTGCGGATCGCGGCCGTCCGCTCGTGCCGGGCCCCGAGGGCGAGCAGTTCCGCGGTGGGCCGCTGACGGCGCGCCGTGCGTTCCAGCTCGACGCAGAGGACAGGCTCCTGCGCCCCTGGAGGACCGACGCCGACCAGGGCCGTGCGGAACACAGCCGGGTGCGCGTTGAAGACCTGTTCGCACGGCACGGTGAACAGCGGTCCAGCCGCGGTCAGCACCCGGTGCGCCTTGCGCCCGCAGAACCACAGCCGGCCGCCCGGGTCGAGGTAGCCGAGGTCACCCATCCGGTGCGCCACCGCCTCGTCCCACCGCACCTTGGCCGCCGCGGTGGCGGTGGGGTCCTCGGCGTACGACGAGGTGACGTTCGGTCCGCGGACGACGATCTCCCCCACCTCCCCCGGTGGCACGCTCGAGCCGTCCATCGACGCCGGCGCGTCGTCGACGATCGGCACGACGGCCAGGTCGACCCCCGGCACGGCGCGCCCCACACAGATGCCCGGCTCGGGATTGGCCAGCACCTCCCGGCTCCCGATCGAGGTGACCGGCAGCGCCTCGGTGGCGCCGTACGGGCTGTGGATCTCCGCCTCCGGACCGAGCAGGGCCAGGAAACGGCGCTGCACCGCAGGGGTGACGGGGGCGCCGGCGGAGATGACGCGGGTCAA
>JACCSC010000345.1 GCA_013813215.1 Geodermatophilaceae bacterium
CCTGGCTCGGCGACGCGCTCCCGCTGGACGACGTCGACTCCGGCGACATCGACCTCGCGGGCCGGCTGGCCGAGTTGGTCGACCGGCTCGAAGCCGTCCTCTGGCGGCTGCGCGGACCGCAGCCGGCAACCACCTGGACCGAGCACCTCGGGTGGGCCCTCGACCTGCTCAGCGACGTACCGCCGAACGACGCATGGCAGGTGGCCGAGGCCCGCCGCGAACTGGCCGCCGCGACCGAGCACGCCGGGACCGCCGAGCTCAGGCTGCCCGACGTCCGGGCGATGCTGGCCGGACGTCTCGGCGGCCGGCCGACCCGCGCGAACTTCCGCACCGGGGAACTCACCGTGGCGACGCTGGTCCCGATGCGGTCGGTGCCGCACCGGGTGGTCGCGCTGCTCGGGATGGACGACGAGGTGTTCCCGCGCGGCGCGGGGGTCGACGGCGACGACGTACTGGCTCGCGACCCGTGCCTGGGCGAGCGCGACCGCCGTAGCGAGGACCGGCAGCTGTTGCTCGACGCGGTCATGAGCGCGGGGGAACGGCTGCTCGTGTTCTACACCGGCGCCGATCCGGTCAGCGGTCAGCCCCGCCCGCCCGCCGTTCCGTTGGGCGAGCTGCTCGACGTCATCACCACGACCGCGGGCCAGGACGTCGTCGTACGACACCCGTTGCAGCCCTTCGATTCCAGGAACTTCGACGCGGCCAGGCCCTTCAGCCACGACCCCGGCGCGCTGGCGGGTGCCCGTTCCGCGCAGGGCGAGCGCACCCCGCCGCCGCCGTTCCTGTCCGGCGCCCTGCCGGTGCTCACCGGGGACGTGGGTCTCACCGACCTCGTCGCGTTTGTCGTGCACCCCACCCAGGCCTTCCTCCGCCAACGCCTCGGTGTCCGCGTCCCCGACGCGGACGACGCCGTCCTGGACGCCCTCGGCGCCGAACTCGACAACCTCGCCAAGTGGGACGTCGGCGAACGCCTACTCACCGCCCGGCTGCGGGGCGTGACCACCGCGGACTGGCGGCAGGCGGAGTGGCGGCGGGGGACGCTGCCGCCGATGCGCCTGGGCGCCGAACTGCTCGGCGAGATGGAGCGGGCGGTCGAGGAGTTGGTCGCCGCCGCGCTGCCGGTTCACCACGGATCGCCGGAGACCCTCGACGTCACGGTCGACCTGGGGGGTGGCCGCCGCCTCACCGGGACGGTGACGGGCCTCCATGGTCGCACCGTGGTCGGTACGTCGTACTCCCGGCTCGGCCCCAAGCACCGGCTCGCCGCCTGGGTGAAGCTGCTGGCGCTGGCCGCGACGTACGACGGACCCTGGCGGGCGATCGCCACGGGACGGGGTCGGGGCCGACGGCCGGTCTGGCGCTCGACGTTGACGCCACCCGGCGACCCGGTCGCGGCACTGCGCGATCTCGTCGACCTGCGCGACGATGGGTTGACTCGGCCGCTGCCGCTGGCCACCGGGGCGACTGCGGAGTACGCCGAACGCCGACACCACGGCGACACGGCGGCGGAGGCGCTGAGCGGCGCCGAGACGATCTTCGGCGGCATGTTCGGCGATAAGACCGACCGGCACCTGGCCTACGTGTACGGGCCGGAACCCACGCTGGCCCGCTTGCTCGGCGAGTCCGGCGACGCCACCGAGCCGACGCGCTTCGGCGCACTGGCCCGGCGGCTGTGGGAACCGTTGCTGCGCGCCGAGGCGCTGGGGGCGCCGTGAGCACCGCCGAGGCATATCCCGCCGCGGAGGCGGCCGTGGCATTCGACCCCTATGGCCCGCTGCCCACCGGGACCACGGTCCTGGAGGCCAGCGCGGGAACCGGTAAGACGTGGACGATCGCGGCGCTGGCCACGCGGTACGTCGCCGAGGGCCTCGCGGAGCTGTCCGAGCTGATGCTGGTGACGTTCGGGCGGGCCGCCACCCAGGAGCTGCGGGAGCGGACCCGGGAGCGGCTGACGAGCGCCGCCCGGGGGCTGGCCGAGCCGGACGCCGTACACAGCATCGACGCGCTGGTCGCCCATCTGGCCGCGGCCGACCGGGAACTGCGGCTGGCCCGCCTGGTCCGGGCACTGTCGGACTTCGACGGCGCGACCATCGCCACCACGCACAGTTTCTGCCAGCGCATGCTCGACGGCCTCGGCCTCGCCGGCGAGCGGGAACCGAATGCCGCGATCGTCGAGGCGGTGGACGACCTGACCGTCGAGGTGGCCGACGACCTGTACCTCCAGCAGTACGCCGGGCATGCGGCGACTGTCCCGCAGCTGTCACCGAGGACCGCCCGCGACGTGGCACTCCAGGCGGTTCGCGACCGGCAGGCCCGGCTGGAACCGCAGGGCGCCGGGGATACGGGAGCCGGCCAACGGGTCGCGCTGGCCGAGGCGGTCCGGGTCGAGGTCGAGCGACGCAAGCGGCAGCGCGGCTTGCGCGACTTCGACGACCTGCTCGTCCTGCTGCGCGACGTCCTCGCCGATCCCCACCGGGGCGAGTCGGCGGCCGCCCGGATCCGCGAGCGGTACCGCGTCGTGCTGGTCGACGAGTTTCAGGACACCGACCCGGTGCAGTGGGAGGTGCTGCGCCGCGCGTTCGACGGCCACACCACGCTGATCCTGATCGGTGACCCCAAGCAGGCGGTCTACGCCTTCCGCGGGGCGGAGGTCCGCAGCTACCTCGACGCGGTGCGGCTGGCCGGGACGGCGGAGACGCTGTCGCGCAACTGGCGCACCGACTCCGGGTTGCTGCAGACCCTCGACCGGCTGTACGGCGGCGCCGCGCTGGGCCACCCGGAGATCGTGGTCCACCACGTCGAGGCCGAGCACGAGGGGAGCCGGCTGCCAGGTCAGCCGCCGTTCCGGCTGCGGCAGGTCCTGCGCGACGCGCCGGTGTTCGGCGGTTTCCCGCTGCTGCCGGCGTTGCGGACCCGGGTCGCCGACGACCTGGCCACCGAGATGGTCCGGCTGCTGCACAGCGACGCGCAGCTGGACGGGCGACCCGTGCTGCCGGGCGACCTCGCGGTCCTCGTGCGCACGTGGAAGCAGATCCCGTTCGTGTGCCGCGCACTGGACCGGGCCGGCCTGCCCTGGGTGCTGGGCAGCAGCACGAGCGTGTTCGACACCCCGAGCGCCACCGACTGGCTGCACCTGCTGCAGGCCCTCGAGCAGCCGCACCAGACCGGCCGGGTGCGGCTCGCCGCGCTCACCCCGCTGCTCGGCTGGACCGCCACCGAGCTGGCGCAGGCCACCGACGAGCAGGTCGCCGAGGTGGGGGCCCGGCTGCGGGAGTGGTCGACGCTGTTCGCCGGGGCCGGCTTCGCCGCGGTCTTCGAGCGGCTGGCCGCGCAGACGGGTCTGGAGGAGAGGGTTTTACGGCAGTCGGCCGGCGAGCGGCGGCTCACCGACCTGCGGCACCTCGCGCAAAGCCTTAACCGGGCCGCCGTCGACGACGCGCTGGGCCTGACGGCGCTGACGGTCTGGCTGGCCCAGCGCATCGCTGACAACTCGCTGGCGAGTACCGCTGATCGCAGCCGCCGGCTGGATAGTGACGCCGCGGCGATCCAGATCGTGACGGTGCACGCGAGCAAGGGCCTGGAGTTCCCGATCGTGTACGTGCCGTTCGGCTGGGACGGCGCCTGCAACCCGAGGCCTGACAGCCTGCTGCTGCACGACGCCTCTGGTGCGCGAGTGCGCGACATCGGCGGCGACGGCGGCCCTGGGTACGCCGGCCGCAGGGCGATCCACGACGCGGAGGAGGCGGGCGAGGAACTCCGCCTGCTGTACGTCGCCCTCACCCGCGCGCAGTCGCAGGTCGTGGCCTGGTGGGCGCCGGCCAAGCAGGCCTCCGGCTCGCCGCTGCACCGGCTGCTGATGGGGCGCACAGCGTCTGAGGCGGCGCCGGCCGCGCGGGTGCCGGTCCCTGCTGACGCGTTGGCGACGGCGCGGTTGTCCAGCTGGGCCTCGGCGGCGGGGGCGTCGCACGAGCTGGTGGACCCGCCGGTCTCGCTGCGCTGGCGGCCCGTTGCGGCCGCGGCGGACGGGTTGGCCGCGGCTCGCTTCGACCGCACGCTCGACACCGAGTGGCGGCGGTCCTCGTACTCGTCGCTGACCGCTGCGGTGCACGCGGGGGCTGGCGCTAAAGGCGTCGGCGGCGCGGGCGTCGGTAGCGAGGCGGAGCAGCCGGGTAAGGACGACGAGCCCGA
>JACCSC010000363.1 GCA_013813215.1 Geodermatophilaceae bacterium
GCGGAGTACGGCGCCAGCTTCGCCACCGAGGGCGACACGGAGGTCGTCGTCGCGGCCTACCGCTACCTCGGCGAGGAGTGCGTGCGCGAGCTGCGCGGCATGTTCGCCTTTGTGATCTGGGACCGGCAGGAGCGCCGGGCTTTCGGGGCGCGGGACCACTTCGGGATCAAACCGCTGTACGTCGCCGTCGACGGGACCGACGTCTACCTGGGGTCGGAGAAGAAGAGCCTGCTCGCCCTGCTCGGCGAGCGGGCCGGCGAGGTGGACCAGCGCAGCCTGCAGCACTACCTGACGCTGCAGTACGTGCCGGAGCCGGGTTCGCTGCACACCGGCGTCCGGCGGATCGAGAGCGGTACGACGTTCACCGTGGTCGACGGCGTCCTGCACACCCGGCGCTACTTCCACCCGACCTTCCCGATCCGCGCCGACGTCGACAAGCGGAGGCGCTACCGGCAGATCCAGGACGTGCTGCGCGACTCGGTGCGCGTGCACATGCGCGCGGACGTGACAGTCGGTGCGTTCCTGTCCGGTGGGATCGATTCCACGGCCATCGCCGCGCTAGCCAAGCTGGAGAATCCGGATCTGCTGACGTTCACCGTCGGCTTCGAGCGGACCGGCTTCTCCGAGATCGACGTCGCCGCCGAGTCCGCGGCCGCCATCGGCGTCCAGCACATCACCCGCGTCGTGACCCCGCAGGAGTACATGGACGCGGTACCGCTGATCGTCTGGTACCTCGACGACCCCGTCGCCGACCCCGCCCTGGTCCCCCTGTGGTTCATCGCCCGCGAAGCGCGCAAGCACGTGAAGGTGGTGCTCTCCGGCGAGGGTGCCGACGAGTTGTTCGGCGGGTACAACATCTACCGCGAGCCGTTGTCGTTGCGGCCCTTCGAGAAGCTGCCGGCCGGCGTACGCCGGCTGCTCGGGACGGCCTCGCGCCGGCTGCCGGACGGCGTGCGGGGCAAGGATCTGCTGCGCCGCGGCTCGATCCCGCTGGAGCGCCGGTACTACGGCAACGCGCGGATCTTCCGGGACGACGAACTGGGCTTCCTCCGCCGGCGTGACCCGGACGTGTCCTACCTGGACGTGACCCGGGACCTGTACGCCGACAACGCCGGGTACGACGCGGTGACCCGGATGCAGCACATCGACCTGTTCACCTGGCTGCGCGGCGACATCCTGGTCAAGGCGGACAAGATGACGATGGCCAACTCGCTGGAGCTGCGGGTGCCCTTCCTGGACAAGGAAGTCTTCGCGGTGGCCTCGACCCTGCCGGTGTCGGAGCGGGTGACCCGGGAGACGACGAAGTACGCGCTGCGGCAGGCCTTGCGCGACGTCGTACCGGCCCACATCTTCGACCGCCGCAAGCTCGGCTTCCCCGTTCCGATCCGGCACTGGCTGGCCGAGGAGATGTACGACTGGGCCCGGGCGATCATCACCGAGAGCGGGGCCGGTCACCTGGTGGACAAGGCGGACCTGCTGCAGATGCTGGAGACGCACCGCCGCGGCCCGCTGGACCTGTCCCGGAAGATCTGGACGGTGCTGATCCTGCTGATCTGGCACGGCATCTTCGTCGAGCAGCGGATCCAGCCCGAGATCCCCGAGCCGGTCTACCCCGTCCGGCTCTGACGCTGATGCGGTCGCCGTCCGACGGAGGGGACCGACGCCATGCGAGCGACTTTCCGGGGACAGCGCCGCGTGTCAGCCGTCGTGGCGGCCGTGGCGTTGGTGCTCGGGACGGGATCCCTGGCCGCGCCGGCCGCAGCCACACCTGATGACCTCGCGCGGGGGTCCACCTCGGACGAGGGCGATGAGGGAACGACGCAAGCTTCGACGCCGTGCTGTCCGCTGACGGCGGCACGGTGGCGTTCACGTCCCAGGCCAGCAACCTCGATCCGGCCGACACCGACAGCGGCTTCGACGTCTACGTCGAGAAGTTGTCCACCACCCCGGTGTCCGTTTCGATCGGGAACGACGCTGTGCTCGAGGGCGACCGCGGATCCCGCTTCGCGATCATGCCGGTCAGGCTGTCCGCGGCCAGCGCCGGCCCGGTGACCGTCGACTTCACCACCGTCGACGGCACCGCCAGATCCGGGGGAGACTACGCCGCGAGACGGGGGACGCTCACGTTCCTGCCCGGGCAACGGACCAAGGGCGATCGTCGTGCGGGTAGCCGGAGATGACGTGGTCGAGCCACCGGGACGTTCCGCGTCGAGCTGTCCAACGCCTCAGGGGCCACCATCGGGGACGGTCGAGGCGGCGGCCTCATCCTTGAGGACGACTGAGCGGCTGACCCGCCGACAGCAGCCAAGGGCGGACCTCGGCGCCCGCGTCGTCGCCGTACGCCTCGGCGAAGCGATCCAGGAACTTCGCCGCGTCCACCTCGTAGTCCTGCGGTCCGACGGTCTCGATGACGATCGTGGCCAGCAGGCTGCCCACCTGCGCGGCCCGCTCCAGCCCGAGATCCCACGACAAGCCGGACAGGAAGCCGGCCCGGAAGGCGTCGCCGACACCCGTGGGATCGGCCAACCGGACCTCGCGGGCGATCGGCACGCTGATCGTGTCCATCTCGTTGCCGGCGATCAGTACGCCGTGCTTGCCCTTGGTGGTGACCCGTACGCCGACCCGGTCCAGGACCTCCTGATCGGTCCACCCGGTCTTCTGCTCGAGCAGGCTCTTCTCGTAGTCGTTGGTCACCAGGTAGGTCGCCCCGTCCACGAGCCGGCGGACCTCGGGGCCGTTCATCCGGGCCAGCTGCTGGCTCGGGTCGGCCAGGAAGGCGTAGCCCTGCTGCCGGCACTCGTCGGTGTGCCGGACCATGGCGTCGGGGTCGTTCGGGCTGATCACGACGAGGTCCAGGCCACCCACCCGCTGGGCAATCGGGGTCAACTCGATCTCCCGGGCCTCGGACATCGCGCCGGGGTAGAACGAGGCGATCTGGTTCATGTCGTCGTCGGTTGTGCACAGGAAGCGCGCGGTCAGGGCGTGCTCACTGATCTTGACCGAGTCGCAGTCCACGCCGTGGCGGCGTAACCACGACAGGTAGTCGATCAGGTCGTTGCCGACGGCACCCACAAGCAACGGTGACAGGCCGAGCTGGGCCATCCCGAAGGCGATGTTCGCCGCGATGCCGCCACGCCGGACGACGAGGTCGTCCACCAGGAAGGACAGCGAGATGCTGTCCAGCTTGTCCGCGAGCAACTGCTCGCGGAACCGGCCCGGAAAGTGCATCAGGTTGTCGGTGGCGATGGAGCCGGTGACGGCGATGTGCACGAGGGTCCCTCCGGCGGACACAGAAGCGCAGCGAGCGTACCGACATTCAAGTCGTGCTCCCGGGGGCGGAGCCCTCGGCGGGGGGTGTCAGGGGGGCAGCGCCCTCCTGAGCGGGGGTCCGGGGGGCGCTAGCCCCCTGGGAGATGCGTCAGTGGAAGGAGTCCCCGCAGGCGCACGAGCCGCCGGCGTTGGGGTTGTCGATCGTGAAGCCCTGCTTCTCGATGGTGTCGACGAAGTCGATCTGGGCGCCCAGGAGGTACGGGACGCTCATCCGGTCCACCACTACCGCGACGTCACCAAACTCGTTGATCACGTCGCCGTCCAGCGACCGCTCGTCGAAGAACAGCTGGTAACGCAGGCCCGAGCAACCGCCGGGCTGCACGGCGATCCGCAGCCGCAGGTCGTCGCGCCCTTCCTGGTCCAGCAGGGCCTTGACCTTGCTGGCGGCCTGGTCGGTCAGCAGCACCCCCGTCGGGGTCTCGGTGGCGGAAACTGTCGTGTCCTGAACGCTCATTGCGCTCCCATCGGGAGTTGTCGGCTGTCTTGGTAAGGGCAACACGTCCGGCTGCCTTCCGATTCCATGCTACGCGGCGTTCCTCATTGCGCCTCCGCGGCGGGAAGTACGTCGGCGCTGTCAGCGACTCCACCGCCCAGCGACGTGCCGCGCCAGATCGGCCAGCGCCGGCCCGGGTTCAGCCATCGCCGCCTGGACCGAACCCGCGTGCTCGGCGAGGGAGTACGCCGCCTCGATCCCGGCCGTGGCCTGCTCGCGTCGCCCCACGCCGACCTGCCCGGCCAGCACCAGGCACGGCACCGCGTGCTCGGCCGCGGCCGCCGCCACGCCGGCCGGCACCTTGCCGCGCAGGGACTGCCAGTCGAAGCTGCCCTCGCCGGTGAGGACCAGATCGGCGCGCGCCAGCGCGGCGTCCAGGCCGACGGCCGCGGCCACCAACCCCAGCCCGGGCTCGCG